>JBDHDN010000149.1:0-8475 GCA_039591485.1 Gemmatimonadota bacterium | reverse complement strand
TCGGGGGAACCCGACGGCGGTGTGGAGATCGCCGGGGGCGCGAGGTCCGGTGAGGGCCTGCTCGAGCTGCGGGGGCGCACCCCCATCGACCCAACCCCCACAGAGCCGGCCGAGCTGACCCTGCGGGGCGAGCGGTTCCGCGCCGCGAACACGCCCGAGATCCAGGTGGAGATCGCGCCGGACCTCTCCATTGCGCACGACGGGACCCTGGCGGCCGTGGAGGGCCTGGTGACCGTGCCGTGGGCACGGATCGAGATGGTCGAGGTGCCGCCGATGGCCGTGCCGCCGTCGCGCGACGTCGTGTTCGTCGACGAGGATACCCCCCCAGCGCCCGAGGTCTCCGTCCGGATCGAGGTGGTGATCGGCCCCGACGTCCACTTCGAGGGGTTCGGATTCGCTTCTGACGTTGGGGGAGAGCTTCGGGTTCGCCAGCAGCCCCGCGAACAACCGACCGTGCTCGGCGAGCTCCGGTTCGTGGACGGTCGCTTCGCCGCCTACGGGCAGAACCTGGAGATCGACCCCGGGCGGGTCGTGTTCTCGGGACCGGTCGCCGACGCCTCGCTCGATGTGACGGCCCTTCGAACGGCATCGGACGGCACGGTCGCGGGATTCCTCGTCAGCGGCAACATCATGAGCCCGGAGATCCAGATCACTTCGGACCCCGCAATGGCGGATGCGGATGCACTCTCCTACATCATGTACGGAAAGCACCTCAACGAGAACGATCCCTCGCAGCAGGAGCAAGTGGTTGGGGCGGTGGCGGCGCTCGGGGCGAACGTGGTCACGACGCAGCTGGCCGGGAAGATCGGTCTCGACGAAGCACGGATCGAGGGAGCAACGAAGGACCAGGCCGAGCTCATCGCGGGGAAGTACCTGTCGCCCAACCTCTACGTCTCGTATGGACTGGGCCTGTTCAAGCCCTCGAACACGTTCCGCATCAAGTACCTGCTGAGCTCCCACTGGGCGGTGCAGGCAGAAAGCGGGGATGCGAACGGTGGGGACGTGCTCTATCAGATCGAACGCGGCCGCTGAGCGAGATGTTCGGACGTCTCAGGACCAGGAACTGATCGCAAGGTAGAGGCTCGCGGTCACGATGCCGCACTCGGACCGGGGCAGCTCGAGCGAATCGGCGCCACGCGGGGCTGGGGCGGGAATGCTCCGGCCCGGACCTGAGGTAGATCCCGGGCCGTCTCTCGGATTCGTTCGCGAGCAACTGGAAGGCGGATGGCGAGTCGAGGGCACTGCCAGCTGGCACGGAGGGATGGTCTCAGCCTCTGTGTCGCCACACCGTTTAGCCATCGCGATCCCGAGCACCTGCAGAGTCTCCAGGTTCGCCTCCACTAGGCTGTCGGAAAGAACCGTGAACCGGCCGGTAAGTGACATCACCAGCAGGTAGATCACGGCAATCGTCACGAGGACGATTCCGAACGCGAGCAACGCGGCCCCGAGGAGATCCGCCCGGTAGGCGGCCATGCTCTATTCCGAGAGCGCATCCGGCATGAAGCTCGTGGGCGCAGGAGACCACGCTCTGGACGACGGCAAGATCGACACGGTGCTCCGGTTCGTGCTGGGGACTCGGATCGGTCGACATGATCATCGTCGGCTTCGAGCACGACGAGCAGATCGATGATTACACCGCGCGAGTCCGGCAGGCGCTGTCGCAGACGCGATCCGGCTGAGGGCCAGCGATCTCGCGAGAGCAGATCAGGCGGGAACCCGGGCACCGCCATGCCCCAGCCCGAGTAGGGCGACGGTCGTGCGGCTTCTAACGGTCGGACGGCCCCGCTGCTGCCGCGCGCGCGCGGTCGAGCACATAGGCCTGAATGGCGCTCGCTTGCATCGGAGACAGCAGGTCACCAAACGAGGGCATGCCAAGTGCTGCGCGCGCGCCCCCAAGCACAATGGCCTCGAACTGCTGGTGAACCTGCGGGGTGGCGTACCGGAGATCCGGAAGGGCGCCTGCGACGGCATCCACGCCGTGACAGCTGAAACAGAACGCTGCGTACAGCTGTCGACCCTCCTCGATCATTGCTGCGGAGGCGGTGAGAGTGTCGGCGGTCGTGGACAAGGAGCCTCGTACGAGCGGCGGCGCGTCGAGGGTTGCGGTTCCCCCAAGGGCAAATGTGAGGATGCGCCCGAGACCGGGCTTCGTCGCTCCCAGGCTTGGAGGATTGATGAGGCCCATATCTCCACCCCATCCGACCATCAGGGTCAGGTACTGGACGTCGTCGACCATGTACGTCACGGGCGGCGCCATGATGCCCGTGCCTGCGTCGTACTCCCAGAGCTGCGTCCCGTCGGTCGCCCGGTAGGCGACCAAGATGCCATCGGAGCGGCCCTGGAAGACGAGGCCACCGGCGGTCGTCAGAACACCGCCACTCATGAGGACGGGGTGGTCGACCTGCCATCTGGGGGCTTGCTGGATCGGATCCCACGCTACGAGCCGTCCACTCGGTGGTGGCGCGGCCTGCCAGGCTCTGAGCAGCGGACCCGCATACCGCCGGTCGATGCCTTCATTGCGCTGCGTGCGTTGCGGCCGCCAGGCGGAGTCAGGACGATGGAGGAAGGTCGTGCCGTCTCGAACGCCGAAGTAGACCAGCCCGGTCTGCGGATGATAGGCCATCGGGTGCCAGCTATGGGCTCCGGTTGGATCCGGGGACACCAACACGGGGTTCATGCCATCGTACGCCGTCGGTGACTCGATGGGACGGCCTGTCAGGGGATCGACTCCGGTTGCCCACGTGATGTCCGAGAACGGCTGAGCCGAAATGAACACTCCGGTCTCGCGGTCGAGTACGTAGAAGAACCCGTTCTTAGGCGCTTGCATGATGACCTTCCGGAGACGACCCGCGATCTCCAGGTCGGCCAGCATGAGCGGCGCCGTGGCGGTGTAGTCCCAGTTGTCACCCGGGGTCGTCTGGAAGTGCCACACGTGCTCGCCGTCGCGTGCCCGCAGCGCGATGATGGATGACAGGTAGAGGTTGTCACCCCCGCCCGGGCTCCTGATGGCGCGGTACCACGGCGATCCGTTGCCCGTTCCGACGTAGACCAGGTCGAGATCCGGGTCGTAGACGATGGCGTCCCACGCCGTCCCGCCACCGCCGCCCTCCCACCAGCGACCGGTCCAAGTGGCCGCCGCCGCCCTCATGGCTTCGGACTCGAAGCCGGCGGCGGGATCTCCCGGCACGGTGTAGGTGCGCCAGAGCAGTTCCCCCTGTTCGGCGCCGTACGCCGACACGTAGCCGCGGACGCCCATCTCCGCGCCGCCGTTCCCGATCAAGACCATGCCGTTGGCGATCCGGGGCGCACCGGTAATGGAGTATGGCAGGGATGCGTCGGTCGTTGGCGTTTCCCAGACGAGGGAACCCGATCCGGCGTCGATCGCCACCAGCCGTCCGTCGAGAGTGCCGACGTAGACACGCCCCCGATAGAACGCGGCACCCCGGTTGACGACGTCACAGCAGTACACGCGCGCGTGCGCCCGGGGGACGTGAGGGTCGTACGTCCACCGCATGTCACCGGTCGTGGCGTCGATGGCGTAGACCACGCTCCAGGACCCGGTAGTATAGATGATCCCATCCACCACGAGCGGTGTCGCTTCGAGACCCCGTCGCGTCCCCAGCTCACGACTCCACACCAACCCGAGACCATCGACGTTGTGCTCATCGATCTGGCGTAGAGGACTGAACCGCTGCTCCTCGTACGTGCGACCGTACATCAGCCAGTTCGCCGAGTCGCTGTCAGCAAGCCGGAGCCATTCGTGGTCAATGCGCCCGCCGTCCGCGCGAGACTGGCATCCCACTGCACTCGATAGAAGCAGCGGTATTGCCGCCCATCGGATCATTGTCTGCTGCATAGACCTCGCTCCTCCAACAGAAAGGGCGATGTGGACATCGGAGCCCGACAGTCAGCTCCTGAGCTGCAAGGGATCAAGCTGCCAGTGACGATGCGGAACCTGCACCTGCCGACCATCGCCACCGTCTCGCTACGCGTAGCGCCCGCAGTGACCGCACGCTTGAAATGCATTGGCTTGCCGGGGTACTCGCGCGCCCTCCGCTCGAAGTACATGATGAGCTCCTCATTCCCTCACGTCAGCAGCCACTCGAGTCTCACCCGTACCCACGCACTTCTCGCCGGTCATGCCACAGAAACGCGATTGAACCGATAGCTGTCAACTCGGCATTTCCTGCAGCAGTGCAGAAGCTGGACTGGGTACCACCCGCCGCCAGCGATCACAGAACCCACCAGAAGGCCCGTCTGCGAGACCGCCAACACGAGCAAGCACATCGCGGTGAGAACGAGCATGCCAGCACGACGCACGCTGCATGTTCCGACTGTTGCAGTCTTAATGGATCGCTCCTAGCTTCCGTGATCCTCATCCTCCCGGAGGACGCACATGCGTCGTACATGGCTCCTGGGGCTTGCACTCTGTGCAGCAGCCCCGGCGGTGACCGCGCAGGCACCGCAACTCCCGTCGCATCTCTACCTCTCGTACAGCAAGGTCAACTACGCCGAGCTCGCGCAGTGGACGAGTGACCTGTTCGAGCACCACAAGCCGATTCTCGACTCGTTGCGGGCTGATGGCACGATCCGCGGCTGGCGTGCGTGGATGCATCATACGGGCGGCGAGTACAACGTCGTGCTCTCGATCGCCTCGGACGACTGGATATCACTCGATACGTTCTGGGCCGAGTATCTCGGCAGGCTCGAGGCGCAGGCCCCGGAAGCGATGAATCGAATGATGGGGATGGCCGAGGGGCACTTCGACGAGATCTGGGATGTGGCCGAGGCTCACTGGGCGCCGGATGCGGCGAGCAACTATCGCTATGACGCGCGGTACCAGATCGGCTTCGACGACATTCCTGCCTGGGAAGCGTTCTGGGCCGACGCGGCGGCGCCGGTGCTCGGTGAGTTGATGGAAGAAGGGCTGTTGACCGGGTGGGTTCGGCTGAACCACAACACCGGCGGCCGCTACAATTGGCAGGTGGTCTTCCTGTTCGACGAGTGGGACGACATGGACGACTTCGCTGCCCGGTTCGAGGCCGCCTTGTTCGCCAACGCCGAGGCGTACGAGCGCGTAGCCCGGAACATCCTCGCCCATGACGACGTGTTGTGGCGTGCCGTGCCGGCTCCAGCGGAGAACTGACGTGACCTGTTGCAGGATCGTCGGGCCAATCGAGCACCACGACCGACGAGCCTGACGACGCCGGTTCGCGGCGGATCACGGAGGGGCGGAGGCCCGTTGGGCGTTCGTTCCTCCGCGATCTTCACCGCCTTATGCGGTCGGATCAGCGTCTCTTGATCCTCGCCCGCGTGGCATCGGTCGCCGCCGTCCGCGCTTCGCTCATCGTTTGATCCGACCTGACCCGCTCCCCCGCATCAGCGCCTCGATCTCGGCCACCGACACCACGGCGACGTCGCCAAGCATGGTCTGTTTCAGGCACGACGCCGCAACCCCGAATTCCAACACTTCGGCGTGGCTCATGCCGACGAGCAGGCCGCGGATAAGCCCGGCGGCGAAGGCGTCGCCGCCACCCACCCGGTCGACCAACTGGACCCGATAGGACGTGCTGTGCAGGAACTCCCGCCCGTCCCACAGGCACGCCGACCAGGTGTTCACCGACGCCGAGTGACTCTCGCGGAGCGTGATGGCAGCCAGTTGCAGGTCGAAACGGTCCACCAGCTGCCGCGCGACGTCCTCGTACGCGGCGACATCGAGCTCGCCGCGCTCGACGTTGGTCTTCGCCGCATCGATACCGAAGACGTTGGCGGCATCCTCCTCGTTGGCGACGAGCACGTCGGCCTGCTCAACGAGCGGCGTCATCACCGCACTGGCGCGATCCTTGGGCCAGAGCCTGCTGCGGTAGTTGAGATCGACGCTCACCGTGATGCCAAGCCGTCTAGCCGTGGCCATCGCTTCGGCCGTGACGGCGGCCATGCTCTCACTGAGCGCCGGCGTGATGCCGGTCCAGTGAAACCAGGTGGCGCCCGCGAACACCGCGTCCCAGTCGATGCGCCCGGGCCTGAGATCGGTGATCGCCGAGCGCGCCCGGTCGTAGATCACGCGGGACGGCCGCTGCGACGCCCCGTGCTCCAGGAAGTACACGCCGATGCGATCGCCCTCGCGCACGACGTGGGCGGTATCCACGCCAAAGCTGCGCAGCAGATCGACCGCCCCCTGCCCCAGCTCGTTCGCAGGTAGCGCGGTGACGTACCGTGTGTCGATGCCCCACTGGGCGAGTGCCGCGGCGACGTTCGCCTCGGCACCGCCATACGTCGCGTCATAGCTCGTGGCAGTGCGGATCCGGCGGCCCGGAGGCGGGGACAGCCGCAGCATGATCTCGCCGGCCGTCACGACGAGGGGGCGTGCCTGCTCTCGGGCTGCACGTGCCTCTGTGGGCCCGCTCGCCGGCTCCTGCCGGATGGCCGCGAGCCATCGCTCCGCGTCGGGGCGGAGCTGTGCGGGATCGTCGGCGTGCCGCACCACCGCCGAGCCGCAGAGGATCCCGTTGGAGTCGGCGCGGGCGAGCCGGCCGACGTTCTCGAGCGTGATTCCGCCGGTGTAGACCAGTGTGAGGCCGGGGTAGACCGAGCGCCACGCCCGCGTCATCTTGCGCATGGCAATCTCGTCGGCCATCGCCGGGAAGACCTTATACACCCACTGCCAGGGCCGCTGTTCCCGTAACTCGGGGAGCGTGCACCCGTACAGCTCCGCCTTCTGCACGAGCTGCTTCCCGACGTCGGCGAGCCCTCCCGGCACGCACATGACGTCATGCGCGACACACACGTCGACCACGGCAGGTACGTAGTCGGCCGACACCACGCCGGCCGCGCCGGCCTGGATCACCTGTTCCGCTTGGTTCCGGGTCATGACGGTGCCGGCGAGTAGCAACGCGTCGGAGTGCCGCTCGAGCACCGCCTCGAGACTCGGCAACGCGGCGTCTCCACGCATGGCCACCTCGAGCACCACGCCGAGGGGTGCCAGCGCCTCGTACGCTTGGATGCACTGCTCGGGAGCCCGGGGATTGAGCAGCGCGATCAGGCGGTGCTCCTGAAGGAGCTTCCAGATCTCTGCCGACTTGCTCACGTCACCCTCCCGTCGGTCGTCTTGCGACACATCCGATGCACATGCCTGCGCCCGTGCAAACATGCCACTGACAGCGCAGTCGAGACAGCCCTCCCCGGCGAGCCGGGCGTGCCGTCTCGACGGCCAGCGGGAAGCCACCGCTCACTGCGCACCGAACAGCCGCGGCAGCCACAGCGTGAGGCCGGGAACGTACGTGACGACCATGAGTGCCACGACCATCGCGAGGTAGAGTGGCAAGAGCGGTCGCAAGACGCGTGTGATCGATGTCTTTGCTACGCCGACCCCGACGAACAGCACGGTTCCCACCGGCGGCGTGCACAAACCGATGCACAGGTTGAGCACCATGATGATGCCGAAGTGCGTCGGGTCCACGCCGAGTTGGGCGGTGATCGGCAGGAAGATAGGCGTGAAGATCAGGACGGCAGGCGTGATGTCCATGAACACCCCGACCGCCAGGAGAATCGCGTTGATGATGAGCAGGATCAGGATCTTGCTGTCGGTGAGACCGACCAGCGCGAGACTCACGTTCTGGGGAATGTTCTCGTAGGCCAGGATCCACGACATGCCGATCGACGTCCCCACCAGCAACAGCACGACGGCCGTTGTAGCCGAGGTGCTCAACAGTATCTGGGGAAGGTCGTCGAGCGTGATCTCCCGATAAGCCAAGGCGAGCACGAGCGCGTAGAGCACGGCGACCGCGGCAGCTTCCGTTGCAGTAAAGATGCCCGACACGATGCCGCCCATGACCACGACCAGCATGAACAGGCTGGGCAGCGCCGCGAGGAACCGGCTGACGGTCTCCCGCCAGGTCGTGCGACGTCCCACCGGGTACTTGCGCCGCACGGCCAGCACGGCGGCGACCAGCATCAGCGAGAGTCCGACGAGCACGCCGGGCAGATAGCCCGCCAGAAACAGCGCGGTGATCGACACGCCGCCGCTCGCCAGTGAGAACACGATCAGGATGTTGCTCGGCGGGATGATGAGGCCCGTCGTCGCCGCCGTGATGTTGACGGCCGCGCCGAAGCTCCGCTCGTACCCTTCCTCCTCCATGCGCGGCCCCATGATGCTGCCCACCGCCGACGCCGTGGCCACCGACGAGCCCGATATCGCGGCGAACAGCATGGCGGCGAGGATGTTGACGTGTGCCAGCCCGCCTGGCAGCCCACCCAACAGCGCCTTGGCGAACTCGATCAGCCGACGGGCGATCCCACCGCGGTTCATCAACTGCCCTGCGAGAATGAAAAAGGGAATCGCCAGCAGCGTGAACGAGTCGAGTCCCGTCGCGATCCGCTGCGCCATGGTGGTGAGCGCCGGCCCGGCCTTGATGCTCGTGAGCATCGTCAGGACCGTGGAGATGCCGATCGAGAACGCCACGGGCACGCCCAAGG
>JBDHDN010000148.1:0-8490 GCA_039591485.1 Gemmatimonadota bacterium | reverse complement strand
TCGGACGACGCATTGACGAGTCGTCCCCGATGGTCGACGCGCGACTGCCGGACGGGTCCCGGGTGAACGCCATCATCCCGCCGCTGGCGCTCGATGGACCGATGGTCTCGATCCGCCGGTTCGGGGCACGACCGCTCAATGCGGAAGATCTCATGGGGAATCAGACGCTCACCGAGCCGATGCTCTACCTCCTGCAGGGGTGCGTCAAAGCGCGGCTCAACGTGCTGATCTCCGGCGGAACGGGCTCCGGGAAAACCACGCTGCTCAACGCCCTGTCGCGCTACATCCCGTCGACCGAGCGTATCCTCACCATCGAGGATGCTGCGGAGTTGCAGCTGCAGCAGGATCATGTCGTGCGCTTGGAGACGCGTCCGCCGAACTCGGAAGGCAAGGGTGAGGTGCTGCAGCGGGACCTCGTGAAGAACGCGCTGCGCATGCGTCCCGATCGGATCATCGTCGGGGAGGTGCGTGGTGCGGAGGCGCTGGACATGCTCCAGGCCATGAACACGGGGCACGAGGGGTCGCTCACCACGATTCACGCCAACTCGCCCCGCGATGCCCTGTCGCGGCTCGAGACGATGATCCTGATGGCGGGGACGAACCTGCCCGACCGGGCCATGCGCGAACAGATCGCATCGGCCCTGGATGTGGTGATCCAGGTCTCCCGTCTGTCGGACGGATCGCGGCGGCTGGTGAGCATCAGCGAGATCACCGGTATGGAGGGAGAGGTGGTCTCGATGCAGGAGATCTACCACTACGAGCGCCTGGGGCTCTCGCCTGAGGGCGTGGTGGTCGGCCAGTTCCGGCCCACCGGCATCCGGCCGGCGTTTGCCCGCAAGCTCGAGGTCTCCGGGATCAACCTCCCCACCGAGATGTTCGAGAGGGTCGCCTGATGTTCGTCTTCACGCTGGTCGTCGTCTTCATCGCGACGTCGGGGCTGATCGTCGGGGGCTACGTCTTTCTGACGCGCCGTCGGCTCGCGCGGGAGGAAGCCGCGCGGCGTCGGCTGCGCGAGCCCATCGGGATGCCGAGCGACGTGCGGTTGCTGCGTCACGAAACCGTCAGCGCGATTCCGCTGCTCGACGCGGCGCTGCGAAACGTCCCCGGCACCCGCACGCTGAACCGGACGCTGCGCAGCACCGGATCGACGATGAGCCCGAGTGCTCTGCTGCTCATGGCCGGGGTCCTTGCGGCCGGGGGGTTCTACGTCGGCCGGCTCCAGGGGAGCGGGTTGTTGTCGCTCGTGGGTGTCGGCAGCGGCATCGCCGTCCCGTATCTCTATCTGCGATGGCAGCAGGCGCGATGGCTCCGGAAGTTCGAGTCCCAGCTGCCCGATGCCATCGACATGATCACGAACGCCTTGCGGGCCGGGTACGCCTTCCAGGGAGCGATGGAGCTGGTGGGGCAGGAGGTGGCGGAGCCGCTCGGTTCGGAGTTTACGCAGTTCTATGAGGAGCAGAACCTGGGCATGGACGTGCGGACCGCGCTCTTGGCGCTGCAGAATCGTGTGCCGAGCCTCGATCTGAAGATGTTCGTGACCGCGGTGTTGATTCAGCGTGAGAGCGGCGGCAACCTGAGCGAGGTCCTCGAGAACATTGCCGGGGTCATCCGGAGCCGCTTCCGGATCATGGGCGAGGTCAGATCGCTGACCGCGCAGGTCCGCCTGTCTGCCAAGATCCTCGGGCTACTCCCCATCGTCGTCGTCATCATGATGACGATGATCAATCCCGAGTTCATCGCGCCACTCTTCGACGAAACCGTCGGTCGGATTCTCCTGGCGAGCGCAGCCGTGTCGCAGCTCATCGGCTTCATCGCCATGTGGAAGCTGTCCGACATCGAGATCTGAGTCATGACTGGATCACTCCTGGCAACTGCACTGGTATTCCTCGCGACGGCCGGGCTCGCGTTCGCGGCCCTGCTATGGGTGCGCGACCGTCGCCTGCGACGGAGCCTGGTCCGGGGGCTCCGATCCGGCCAGACGGCGACGTGGAGCGGGGTCATGGCCTCGGGCAGCCGCCCGCAGGGTGCCGGCGAGCCCCTGCTGGTCCGGTTTGGGCGCATCGCAGCCAAGTGGATGCCGCAGGACGATCGACTCCGGCTGCGGCTGATCCGTGCGGGGTGGGACTCGCGCACCGCCCCCATGACCTTCGCTGGAGTTCGCTTCTGGCTGACCATTTCGTGCACGGCGCTCTCCATGGCGACCGCGTATGCGATGAACCGTCCGGGGCAGCAGCTGCTGCTGTGGGCCTTCGTGGGGGTGATGGCCGGCTGGATGCTGCCGGAAGTGGCGGTGCAGCGGCGTACGCGGCTTCGCAAGAAGCGGATCCGCAAGTCGCTGCCGGACGCGCGTGACCTGTTGGTGGTGTGCGTCGAGGCCGGCGTGTCGCTCGACGCGGCGATCCTGCGGGTGTCCGACGAGCTGGGCAACACCCACCCGGACATCGCCCACGAGCTCAAGATGGTCAATCACCGGGTGAACGCCGGTATGCCCCGCGTGGAGGCCCTTCGCGAACTGATCGAGCGCACGATGGTCGATGACATTCGCTCGATCGTGTCGATGCTGATTCAGAGCGAGAAGCTGGGCGTCTCGATCGGGCGTGTGCTGCGGGTCGAGGCAGGTGCTCTGCGGACGAAGCGGCGACAGGAAGCCGAGCAGAACGCCCGCAAAGCGCCGATCAAGATGCTCATCCCATTGATCCTATTCGTGCTGCCGGCGCTGATGACCGTGATTCTCGGACCGGCGGGTATTCATCTGTTACGGGTGCTCCGGACGACGGCGCAGTAGCGTCGCCCTTCGGATCGAACACGCAATGACGTGAGGGTGCAGCAATGCAAGCGAACGCCACGAATCACACGGAACGACTGAGGCAGGCGCGAGCCAGCGAGCGGGGTGCGGCGGCGGTGCTCATGGTGGTGGTCATGCTTGCGGTCATGGGCGTCGCTGCCGTGACGATCGATGTCACGAGGCTCATGGCATTGAGGGCCGAGCTGCAGACGGCCGTCGATGCGGCCGCACTCGCGGGTGCGCTCGAGCTCGCCACGGGCGGCGGCGATGCCTCCCGTGATACGGCGCTCTCATATGCGAGCCGCAATACCGCCGAAACGGATACCGTACGAGTATCACCCGAATCGGTGGAATTCGGCGTGTGGGACCCGGTGGACATGACCTTCACGGCGTTGCCCAACGCCGTGGGCGCCAACGCCATCAACGTCAGCACCCGCAAAAACGTCGGCACCTATTTCGCATGGGTGATGAACTTCCTCGACGTCAGTGCCGCCGCGAGGGCGACCGCATGGTCGGCATCGCCCATCGGCGCCACCAACTGCGTGAAGCCGTGGGCCATTCCCGAAGAGCTGCTCGACGACAACAACGACGGGATCGTGCAGGAGGAAGAGGTCGAACTCGCGGTACTGACCGAGCGGGAGTTCGTCCTCAAGGGCGGCGCGGGCGGCAATACGCCTGACTCGCTGCAGTCGGGTATCCCGTCGTTCTTCTATCCGGTCGTGCTTCCCCCCTTCTGGGATGCGGGCACCGGTCAGTACGTCGACGTGGGCGGTGAGGGCGGGGCGGACGAATACCGTGATGCCATCAGAGAGTGTGATCCGAATCCGATCGGCGTGGGGGACAGCCTGCTGGTGGAGCCGGGAAACATGCCCGGCCCAACGGTTCAAGGTGCAAGGGATCTGTGCGGCGAGGTGGTCGCCACCTACTGCAATCCCAGCGGCATGTTCAGTCCCGACGGGGAGCCGGGCATCCCGATCATCGCGGGGTTCTGGGATTCCGACGTCGCCCCGACCGGTCGGGCGTCGGTCGAAGTGTCCACGCTCGGGGCGTTCCGGCTGATCCAGGTGTACTCGCAAGGACAGCACGGTGTGGTCGTGGGGCGGTTCGAGCGACTCATCGCACAAGGTGAAGTGGGGAATCAACAGACCAATCTGATCCGGCCGATCCTGGTGCGCTGAGACCGAGTGATGCCATCGGGAAACGGGAGCGTGAGCAGGACAACGCCATCGTCGACGGAGCGCGGCGAGTCCGGCAACACTGAAGGAGTACAAACGACATGGGGGCCACAAACATGATGACCGTCGCAATGGGAACGCTGCGCAAGGCAACTCGGACGGCGCGCTGGTTGGCCGTCGCGTGTGTCGGCCTTTCGGTCGGCGTCCTCCCGGCCTACGGGCAGGATATCGTCGTTGGGGGCGACGTCACCCCCATGGATCTCTCCATCGGCCAGTCGATCCCGATGACCACGTTCACCACCATTCAGCGCGTCTCGGTGACGAATCCCGAGATCGCGGACGTGCTGGTGATCTCGGATCGGGAGATCGTGCTGCATGGGCTGACACCCGGGCTTACCGACTTCCTGATCTGGCAGGTCGACGGAGGGCACTTCCACTATCGCGTACGGGTGCACTCGCCGACCGACCGCAAACAGGTCCTGCTGGCGGTGCGGATCGCGGAGGCCAGCAAAGACGTGCTGCGAGAGCTCGGGGTGTCGTTCCTGTGGCAATGGGAGGGGCTCCGCGTGGGCACCAACCAGTTTGCCGCCGGGGGCCAGGATGCGGACGGGAATCCCATGGTCCAGGACCGCGGACAGTTCGCAACGGTGCTCTCGGTTGGGGATATCAGGAATCTGACGGCACTGCTCGACCTGGCCGAACAGAGCGGCGGATTCAAGACGCTTGCCGAGCCGAACTTGATTGCCGCCAACGGCGAAGAAGCCTCCTTCCTGGCCGGGGGTGAGCTCCCCGTCCCGGTGGCCCAGCCGACGGGATCAGGCCAGGTCGGTGCGGTGACCATCGTATACCGTGAGTTCGGCATTCGGCTGAACTTCGTGCCCGAAATCCTCTCTGACGACCTCATCAAGCTGGCGGTCGCGCCCGAAGTGTCGACGCTGGACTACAACAACGCCATCGTCACTGCCGGGTTCCTGGTGCCGGCGCTGCGAACGCGACGGGCCGCAACCACGGTTGATCTCATGCAGGGGCAGACCCTCGCGATTGCCGGACTGCTGAGCAACCAAGAGGAGAAGACGAGGGTCGGGGTGCCGATCCTGAAGGACATTCCGATCCTCGGCTACCTGTTCTCGAGCGAGCGCTTCGAACGGAATGAGACCGAGCTCCTGGTGCTGGTGACACCGGTCATCGTGGATCCTCGCGAGCCACTGCCGGCTCCCGAGCTTCCGGAGCAGCTGCAAGGCAACTAGGCACGCTGGCACGTCGGATCGATCGGCACCAACAGGCGTCACGACCTCGTTGGTGCCGATCGCCGCTCCGGACCTCCGCGCTGCCCAGGCACCGATCACCACCGTACGGAGATCTATGCGCGCTGACGCTTCCCCTGGCCGCACGACACGCCGACTGCTCATCGTCATGTTCCTCCTCGCAGTTCCCGGCATGGCGGTCGTCCGCCCCCCGGGGCCGGGAGCGTGGTGGCCGAGCCCCGATTTGTGGTGGCACCTCAGGACGGCGGATTGGATTCTCGAGCACCTCGCACTCCCGACCACGGATCCGTTCTCCGCGTTCGGCGCGGCGCGTCCGTGGGCTGCGTACAGCTGGCTGTTCGAGATTCTGATCCACCGGCTCTACGACACGTGGGGTCTGATGGGGGTCATGGGCTACACCCTGATCGCCGCCCTGGCGGTGGGCATTGCCCTCTGGGTCCTGGTGCGGGGCATCGTCCCCAACTTCGCCGGGTCGGTCGCGATTACCCTGGCCGGCGTCGCTGCACTGGTACCGGTGGTGAGCCCGCGACCGTGGCTCATCACGTTCCTCCTCTTCTTCCTCGAGCTGCACGTGCTACTCACCGCGCGTCGCACGGGGAATATGCGCCTGCTCTGGCTGCTGCCTCCCATGTTCGTGCTGTGGGCCAACGTACATATCCAGTTCGTGTACGGGCTGGGGCTCCTGGGGCTCGCCCTCCTCGCCGTCGTCCTCGAGCCGGTTGTGGGACGGGGTGGTGTCGACGTCGAACGCAGCCCGATATCGGCCACGAGGCTGTTCCTGGTGCTCGCGCTGTGCACTGCTGCGACTCTGATCGGGCCGTATCACGTGCACCTCTATCGGGTGGTCTTCGAGTACATCACACAGTCCGGCGTGTTCAACGCGATCAACGAGCTCGTTGCCATGCAGTTCCGCGATCCGGCGGACTGGGTCGTGCTGGCGCTCACCCTCGCCGCGATGTTTGCCCTCGGCCGACAACGGCCCCTCCAGCTCTTCCCGCTGCTCGTGCTACTGGCAGGCGCAGCCGTCGCGTTCCGCGCGCGACGCGACGCGTGGTTCCTGGTCGGGGGTACATGTGTGGTGCTGGCGAGCTCGGCCGCCTCGTGGCTCCCTCATGATCCGTTCCGGATCACGAAGTTCAGGGCAACCGTCATCGCTGCCGGTATTGCCCTCCTCGTCGGAGGGGTCGGGTATGCAGGCGGCATGACCGAATCCCGACTCGCCACATACGCCTCCGAGCGGTACCCCATCGAGGCGGCGGCGTTCGTGGAGAAGCATCAACTCCCGGGGCCGCTGTACAACCACTTCAACTGGGGCGGATACCTGATGTGGCGGTTGCCGAACTACCCGGTGTCCATGGATGGGCGAACCAACGTCCATCTCCCGGAGCGGGTGGACCGATCCCTTGACACGTGGGCGGGCGCCCCGGGCTGGGATGCGGACCCCGAGTTGACGAGCGCCCGACTCGTGGTGGCCAGTGTCAACGTGCCGCTCACCGCGCTGCTGCGGGCGGATACCCGCTTCGAGGCGATCTACGAGGACGATGTGGCCGTCGTCTTCGTCGCGACGCCATTGCTGCGCTACCCCCTGGCGTCGCGCGCAGAGGCGGAGGCCGATGACTGAGGGGGAGGGAGCCAGGTAACCCGATCGGTTATTGGCATGGCGTCAGGAAGTGGGATGCGGTGCACCGGCCGCGACCGCACGTGTCAGACGGCCTAAGTGCACTCGACGTCCGAGACAGTCACGGGGTCGTCGATGCCTTGAAACGCTCGGGCACGATCCACAGAAGCAGATATGCCAACGCGGCGATCAGGGAGAGTGCCTTGACACCGGTTACCATTACGACGTACGCGAGCACTCCTCCCGCTGCGGCACCGATGGCATAATACCCCAGCGCCATGACGGCGCTGGCGCGATCGCTGATGATGATCGCGAACGCAAGCGCCGCAAGGAAGATGGGCGCGGTAGCGAGCGCGCCACCGACGGTCCACGCCACCCAGAACGTGCTGTCGGCCAGTGCCTGAACCGGTACCGCCCAACCGATCCCGAGGCTGATGACGAGTGCCGCCAGCACGGGTCGAAGGCCGATCCGACGGCGCACCAGGACCAGCCAGTTCGCGGTCAGGATTGCCAACAGGACCGCCGAGAGCACGAGCGGGGTCAGTTCCCAGGTAGAACCGACCAACAGGGGCAGCCCGGCCACGCTCTTCGTTACCAGCAGCATGAAGCCGAGCCCGAGAAGGAACATCTCGACATCGTACCCGCCACGCACGCCGCGTCCGCGAGCGCCGAGCACGAGCAGGAGGGAGAGTCCCACCGCGACCGCCAGGACCTCGACATCGTGCCGAGGGACGGCACGACGGGTAAGGTGGAGGAACGGCCAGTCGTCGCTCGGGAGCGTCACATCGGTCAGCGACTGCGAGAGGTCCATCGCCCCCCCCGCAGCGTTGCTGGTCGACCCTCCGGCAACGAAGGCGTGGGTGAACAGGGTGGGTTGCCCCCAGTGAATGACCTCCGGTGGTCCACCGAAGACGGATCGCAGTGTCTGGTAGACCTTGGCCACGTCTGTGGGTTGGGGTGCCGTGTGGTAGGTCAGGATGCGCCCGTCCGGCGCCAGAAGCGCCCTTGCGGCGAGAATGGCTTCCCGCGTGTGCACATACCCGTCGAGCGGTACGGGGCTCAGACCCGACGTCGACATCCGGGGTATGGTCGGTCCGATGATGATGAGGTCGTAGATCCGCGTCTCGTGCCTGAGATACCCACGAGCGTCGGCGAGGTGGAAGCGGACGCGCGGATCGTCATACGGTCGCTGGGGGTGTCGGGAGCGACCGAAGTCCGCGACGACCGGGTCGATTTCCACGACGTCGATGTGCTGTGCCCCGCCCTCGAGGAGCAGCGCCACATCGTTGCCGGCGCCAGCGCCGAGGACGAGCACCGTATCGAATGTCGCAATGTGCCGATAGGGAGCGCGGTACTGGGCCCACGCAGCCTCGACGAACGGGTCCGCGGCCCCCCGGTCGGAGAGGTCTAGTGCCGTCAGGCGCGGTGAGCCATCGACCTCGATCACGTACTGGGCATCACTCGGGTCGTGCCAGGTGACTCGGTGGTAGGGCGACCACCGCTCGTGCTCACCCCCCGTCGCGACCATCAGGGCGATGACGATCGGAAGAGTGCCCACGATCCCGAGCTCGAAGTACGGATGTCGGTGCGAGGCGACGGCCAAGACCGCAAGACCGAGAGAAAACCACATCCACGGCGGGTTGCCAG
>JBDHDN010000147.1:0-8503 GCA_039591485.1 Gemmatimonadota bacterium | reverse complement strand
TCCTGAAGTGATCGCATGGACGCGGTGATGACTAGGATGGCACCGTCAGGCACTGCGTCGAGAACCGAGGGATTCCCTCGGCCACCGCTCAACACATACGGCACACCCGACGCCTTGCCCGAATCCCCCCGCGCCAACAGCTCCCGAGCGACGCGCCATTCGGTGCCGTCGGCGAACCGGATGCCGGATGCCGCCATGTCGACGGCGACCTGCCGGATGGGATAGCGTTGCAGGAAGGTGCCGTCGTCACCACCGGGCGTGAGCCCGAACCGCTGGAACTCACCGGCGATGTACTGTGCCGCGGTCTCCAACTCGGGGCTCGGTGTGTTGCGGCCCCTCATGGAGTCGTCGGCGAGCACGGCCACCCGGTGCGCGACGTCGCGCGCGGTGATGGAGCCGACGGCGGCCTCGATCGACTGTTCGGACTGGGCGGCGAGCATGGACGGCGCAAGACAAAGCGCGAGGAAAGCTGACACGAGTCGCATCGGATTCTGGTTCCTCAAGGATGGTTGGTGAATTCGACACAGAAGTATACGGCCGAAGGGGCTGGAGAGTTGCGGTCCGGGGTGAGCGGATGGGAGGAGCACCCCCCCAAGGTGCCGGTCTCTGCGGCGCGTGCCTCGGCTCTACCGCTGGGGGCGTCGAACGTCGGGCGGCGATCCGCGCCGGCCGCCGCTTGCCCCTTGTCGCGGAGTGGCAGCGGGCTCTCGGCGCTGTGGCGTTGCAGCCGGTTTACGACCTGCCGGCTTCGCGCCCGGAGTTGCCCCGGAAGGTGCTCGGCGAGGATCTGTGTCGGGTGACGGCCGCCGTCCGGTTGCCGCAGGCTGCTCCTCACCCTTCTTGCGGCGTTCGAGCTGCGGTTGCCGGTCTGGGGAACCGGGCCTGTTCGCATCGGGTGCGATCGGCCGGCGCGCAGCCGGCTCGTCGGAGCCTCCGAACAGACGGCGGATGAACCCGCCGATGCCACCCCGGCCGCCGTCCGCTTCGGTTGGAGCGGGGACGCTGCCGACGCCGCCCACGTCACGTCCCCGCACGCCCTCTCCCTCGGACGGGCGCTGACCCGCGGCGGATGCGTGGATCACGTGCGGCTCGGTTTGCGTGCGACCCTCGATCACGAATTGCGGTCCTACCCCCATGCCTCCTCTGACCACGCGCTGGGTTGCCGGATAGAGCGTCGCGGGGTACCAGAGCGGTCGGTCGTAGATCACGATCTTGAAGGTCCCGCACCAGTGGCGGTACGGATCCCACACGGGATAGTCGTAATACGCGTGGCAATCGTAGCAGACGAATCGCGGATACTCGTAGCGTGCCCCCACATAGTACGGCACCATGTCGAAGCTGTACGCGCCGTACCCGGGCGGCAGCGTCAGGTCGACGATCTCGCTCATCGCCACGTAGGGATCGCCGGTGATGCGACCCGCTGAGCCCAGTGAGCGGTAGTCCCAATGTGCGTTGCGGACGATCGCACGGTAGTCGAACGGCTCGAGGCTCACGACAGCGACCACGTACCCGATGCCCGGATAGTCGTCGATCGCGAACGCGTGCTCCACCGCATAGCCGTACGGGTTGGCTACGCGCTGCTCGCGGTCGGCGACCACGAAGTTGGGGTCGCCCGGATCGGCGGGGAACAGCACGCGCACCCGCCCATCCGTGTCCACGCGGAAGACGGTGACGAACCCCTCACCGCTCGTACGGAACGACACGACGACCGGATCCCGCCTCGCAAAGACGTCACGATCGCTGATGCGCAGCGCGATCCGAGGATACGCATCCGTCCGCTCGTCGCCCTCCTGCGCGACCGCCATGCTGGTAGGCCAGGCCGCCAGCGCAGCGGAGAGGATCGACATGAACCGGCGTACGGGCATCATCACGCTTCCAGTGGGCACACCATTCCGACCCTTTCGGGTGCAGGGGGCATGCCAGGGGGCAGGAGCGCGGCATCCTATTCCGTAGCAGTCACTTAGGGATTGCGGCGTGCGTGTCGTGCCTGCGGGATCGTCCCCAGAAGGGGACGAAGGGAGGACGTTTGACGCTCTCCCGGCCTCTTGGGTAGGATGAAGGCTGTCTCACGGGAGCAGACGTGCACAGGCTCGACTTACTCGACCCCTACGAAGTCGCGCAGCTCGGCGGATTGGAGCTGGTGGCCCGGGGTGTGGTCGAGGGGTTCCTCACGGGCCTGCATCGCTCGCCGTTCCGGGGCTTCTCCGTCGAGTTCGCGGAGCACCGGCCATACCGGCCGGGAGACGAGCTGCGCTACCTCGATTGGAAGATCATGGGGCGCACGGACCGGCTGTACGTGAAGCAGTACGAAGAAGAGACGAACTTGCGGGCGATGATCGTGCTGGACGTGAGCCGCTCGATGGACTGGCGTGGTCGTGAGGGGCGGCTGACCAAGCTCGACTATGCCAAGCGGCTGGTGGCTGCCCTCTCGTTGGTGCTGCTGCGCCAGCGGGATGCGACGGGACTGATCGGCTTCGACGATGCGGTGCGAACGGTCGTGCGGGCGCGTGCACGCTCGCGCCATTGGTGGCAGCTGCTCGCCGCGCTGACTGCGCTCGATGCCGGATCGGGAACCGTCGCCGAGCCGGCACTCAGACGGGTGACGGACCTGCTACGCCGCCGCGGGTTAGTGGTCTTCGTTTCCGATCTGCTGCTCGACCGCGAGCTCACTCTGCTCGCGCTCCAGTTCCTGCGGCACCGCGGCCATCAGGTCACGCTGTTTCACATCATGGACCCCGCCGAGTACTCGATCGGCGGACCGCCGGAAGCTCGATTCCGGGATCCGGAGACCGGCGACACCGTCGTTGCTCGTCCGCGAGAGTTGAAGGGGATGTACGAGCGCACGGTTCGCGATTCGGTCAGTCGGTGGCGGGCCGCGTGCCGCGGGGGCGGCATCGACTATCACCACGTCCTGACCGACACGCCATTCGGCCACGTGCTCCGGCGCGCGGCGGCGAGGAGATCGCGGCTGGGGTGATAGGCTTTCTCAACCCTCTGCTGCTCGTCGGACTCGCGCTCGCGGGTCTGCCGCCACTCTTGCATCTCCTCGGTCGGCGGCAGCCGCCGACCGTGGAGTTCCCGGCGCTCCGGTATCTCTCCGCCGCGGAGCGGGAGCACAGCCGGCGGCTCAAGTTGCGGAACTTGCTCCTCATGCTGCTCCGGATCGCGGTGATCGCGCTCGTGGTGCTGGCCGCGGCCCGACCGGTCGTGCGCACCAGGACCGGCGGCTCACACCCACCCACTGCGCTCGTCCTTATCATCGACAACTCCCTCTCCTCCGGTGCCGTCGTCGGCGGCCGAACCGTACTCGATTCTCTCCGGCGGCGCGCGCTCCACGTTCTCGAGCGTGCGGCACCGGATGACCGACTCTGGATGATCGTGGCCGACGGCATCCCCGAGCGCGTGACCGTCAATGCGGCACGCAGCAGGCTGGAAGCGCTCACCCCGTGGCCGGTCCGGCTCGATCTCGGCGACGCGGTACGCGTGGCGGCGGCCGCGCTTGCGGAGGCCGGCCCACCCCGCGAGATCGTGGTGGTGAGTGATCTCCAGTCCTCGGCAGTGACGCTTGGTGCGCCGGTCGCGGTACCGGTGTTGGCACTTGCGCCTCCGGAGTTACCTGAGAACGCGAGCGTGGATGCTGTGCAACCTGAGCCTGCCGTGTGGACCCGGTCGGGTGAGGTGGTCGTCGAGATCGGCGGTGACGCCACCCAACCCAGGGCGGTTCGCCTGCTGCTCGACGGGGTAGAGAGCGATCGGACGGTAGCACATGCGGAATCCCGTGTCGTGCTACGCGGTGTACTCCGCCGGCCCGGCTGGACGGTTGGCGAGGTGCGGCTCGACCCGGACGAGCTCAGGGCGGACGACGCCCGCTTCGTCGCGGTTCGGGTGACGGGGCCGGTCGGTGTCCGAGTCACGGGCGAGGTCGGGCGATTCGTACGGGAAGGGGTGGGTGTGTTGGTGGAGGGTGGCGCATTGGTCGAGGGAGATGAGGTGCGGCTCAGCGACGGGCTGGCGCCGGGCCCGGTGGTCGTCATACCGCCGGCAGATCCGGCGCTGGTCGGTGCATTGAACCGTGCCCTCGAGGGCCGCGGGACGGCGTGGCGCCTCGGCGCATTGGCGGACGGCGAGTGGACCCTCGATCAGGAGGCCTGGGGAGCCGCCAGTGTCCCCGTGTACCGCCGGTTCGTGCTGGTCGGGGAAGGCGACGTGCTCGCAACGGTGGCTGGCGAGCCCTGGCTCGTGCGCGATGGTGACGTGACCCTGCTTGCGAGCCGGCTCGAGCCCGCGTGGACGGGATTGGCGGCCAGCGCGGCATTTCTGCCGTTCCTCGAGGACCTCGTGAGCCGCGTGGCGCTTCGCCAGGGCGAGACGGTCGAGGCCACGGCCGGTGCTCCGGCTTCGATCCCCATTGGCGCAACTGTGTTGCTGCTCCCCGGTGGGCCGGTCCCTGTATCGGGAGGGGGCAGCCTGTCCGCTCCGTCCGAACCGGGCGTCTACTTCACGATCGGTGCCGCCGGGGATACCGTGGGTGCCATGGTCGTGAACCATGATCACCGCGAATCACGGCTCGCGCAGGCGGACGCCGGCCAAGTACAAGCCGCCCTAGGGGACGGAGCGCGGGTGCTGTCCGATGCAGCGTTCGAGCGCGAGCTCTTCGGCGCAGCCCGCCGTGCAGAGCTCACCACGCTGCTACTCATCGCCGCTCTGCTCGCCGCGCTTGCCGAGCTGATCCTCGCCACGGCGACCGCGCGGGCGGTGCCACCGTGACGCTCGATCTCCTGATCGGCACCTTTCGAGGCATGCCCGCGTACCGAGCGCTCGGCCAGGAGCAGCTCGTGCGCGGACGGGCCATCCGCGTCAGTGGGCTGCACGGGTCGAGCGGTGCGGTACTCACCGCTGCCCTTGCGGCGGACGATCCGCAGCGCGTCGTCCTGGTCGTGGCGCCGGATCCCGCCTCCGCAGAAGGCTGGTTCTCGGACCTGACGACGCTGCTAGGGGGCGAATGCCGGCTGTTCCCGCAGCGGGAGGGTCTCGGAGAGGAGGAACCCCACTTCGAGATCGCGGGAGAGCGTGTGGAGACCATTGCGGCTGTCCTCGCCGGGAGCGTGCAGGTGGTCGTGACCACCGTGCGGGCGACAGCTGAGCTGACGCGGATGCCGCGGGCGGTCGCGCGTGCGCGGCTCGAGATCGGTCGTGCCGAGGCACCGTCGTGGGGGACCGTCGTCGACCGGCTGGAGGCGATGGGATACGAGCGACGTCCCTCGGTGACCGATGTCGCCCAGTACGCCGTTCGGGGCGGCATCGTCGACGTGTACGGCTTCGGCATGGCTGATCCGGCCCGGCTGGAGTGGTGGGGAGACGAGCTGATCTCGATCCGCACGTTCGACCTCGACACGCAGCGTTCCCGGGCTGAGACCGACGCAGTCACCATCCTGCCCGTGCGGCCCGGACTTGACGGTGAGGAGGCTGCGGCGATGACGGACGGTGGTCGGCAGACGCTGCTCGACCTCCTGCCGGCGGACACCTTGATCGTGGTGGATGCCGCCGTGGACGCCGGCGAAGTTCAGCGGGTCTGGCGCGAGGCGCAGCACCATCTGGATGTCGCACGCCGCCGGGGTGAAGACGCGCCTGGGCGCGATGCCTTGTTCATCCCACCGGCGGCCTGGGAGGAGCGCTGGAATGCTGCGGCGCGACTGGAGCTGAGCGAGGAGCAGGCCGAGCACCGGTTCCCGATCGGACCGCCGCCGCCGATCGAGCGGAAGATCGCGTACCTCAGAGATCTCGCTCGGCGGCAGTCCACGCTCGTGCTGTGTGACAATGAGGGCCAGCTCGAGCGGCTCGACGAGCTGCTCGCCGAGGGAGCGGATGGCCGCGGCCATCTCCCAGCTGGTGCGACGCTTGCCTTGGGCTCACTGATGGGCGGATTCGCCTTGCCGGATCTCGCGGTGCTGACCGACCACGAGATCTTCCAGCGCGCCCGGCGGCTCCGGCGCGCCCGACGCTACCGCCAGGCACTGGGCGAAGCGGCGGCCAGCACGCTCACGCCGGGGAGCTACGTCGTACATCTCGAGCACGGTGTCGGACTGTACAGGGGTATCGAGGCGATCACGGTCGGGGAAGGTGGCTCGATCGAGGTGGCCGTGCTCGAGTATGAGGGCGGTGACCGGCTGAACGTGCCGCTCTACCGGCTCGACCAGATCGAGCCGTACCGCACGTCGGACGAGGCGGACCGCGCGCCGCCAAGGCTCCACCGACTCAGCGGAAGGCGGTGGCAGCAGCAGCGGCGCCGTACGGAGATCGCTATCCAGCGCATGGCGGCCGAACTGCTGGACCTGTACGCCCGGCGGGCGGTCGCAACCGGCTTCGCGTTCCCGCCCGACACACGATGGCAGCGGGAGCTCGAGTCTTCCTTTTTGTACGAGGACACGCCGGACCAGCGGAAGGCCACTGACGAGACGAAGCGAGACATGGAGCGGCCGCGCCCGATGGACCGGCTGATCGTCGGGGACGTCGGCTATGGCAAGACCGAGGTCGCGCTGCGGGCCGCCTTCAAAGCGGTGCAGGCCGGCAAGCAGGTCGCGGTGCTGGTTCCCACCACGATTCTCGCCGAACAGCACGGCCGTGTATTCACAGAACGCCTGGCGGACTTCCCCGTGATCATCGAGGTGCTGTCCCGTTTCCGCACGGCGCAGGAGCAACGGACGGTCGCACGACGGTTGGGAGAGGCAGCGGTGGACGTGGTGATCGGGACCCACCGTCTCCTGTCGCCCGATGTGGCGTTCAAGGACCTCGGGCTCCTCGTGATCGACGAGGAACACCGATTCGGCGTGCGGCACAAGGAGCGTCTCAAGGCCCTGCGACTCGAAGTCGACATTCTGACACTCACGGCCACGCCGATCCCTCGCACGCTGTACGGCGCCCTGGCGGGCGTGCGCGATCTGACGATGATCGAGACACCGCCCCGTGACCGCTCTCCGGTGCTCACCTTCCTGGAACCATGGGATGACGAGTTGCTCGCCGAGGCGATTGCCCGGGAGCTGGACCGGGGTGGGCAGGTGTTCTTCGTGCACAACCGGATCGAGACGATCGGCACGATCGCCGAACGTGTGCGCCGCCTTGCTCCACGCGCGAGTGTGGCAGTGGCGCACGGTAGGCAGAAGGAGCGCGAGCTCGATGACGTGATGCGCCGGTTCGTCCAGGGACAGATCGACGTGCTCGTCTCGACGATGATCGTGGAGTCCGGTCTCGACGTGCCCAATGCCAACACCATGGTCGTGCATGACGCCCACCAGTTCGGACTCGCACAGCTCTACCAGCTGCGGGGCAGGGTGGGCCGCGGGCATCGGCGCGCGTATTGCTACCTGCTCGTGCCCGACGCGATAGACGCAGACGCCGAGCGGCGCCTGAAGGTGTTGGAGCACCATACCGAGCTGGGGGCCGGGTACCGCATCGCACTGCGCGATCTCGAGATCCGCGGAGCGGGCAATCTCCTCGGCGCCGAGCAGTCCGGGCACGCGCACGCCGTGGGGTTCGATCTCTATCTCCGCTGGCTCGACGAGGCGGTGGCTGCGCTCAAGGGTGAAGGCCGCGGGGTTGCACACCCGGCACCGGACGTGACGTTCGATGCGCCCGCGCACCTGCCTGATCGCTACGTGCCGGACGAGGACGCGAAGCTCGATCTCTACCGGCGGCTGGCGCGCGCAACCGATCTTGGTGACATTGCGGCGCTGCGGGCCGAGCTGCGAGACCGGTTCGGGCCGCTGCCAGATGAGGCGGAGCGCCTGCTCGTGGTGTCGGAGCTGCAGCTCCTCGGTGCGCGCCTGGGGGTGCAAGTCGTGATCGTGCGGGGTGACGAGGCGCGTCTGCGGTTCAGGCCGGATGCGACGCCGCGCCTCATGCGGCTCACGGCAGCGATGGACGATGTGCAGTTCGCGGCGGACGTCCGCAGCGCGGTGCCGCTCGCACTCAAACTCCGCCGGCTGGGAGGGTTGACGATGGGGCCGGGTCTCGTCCGTGCCCTCGCCGCCGCCGCCGGCAACGATGACGGACAAGAAGGGTAGTAGACGGCATGCGCACATTGGTGTTGGCAACGATCGCTCTGGGATTGGCAAGCTGTGGTTTGCAGGACACCCTGCGCGGGAGCAGCGAGATCATCGCTCGCACGGAGCATCTGTCGCTCCACCGCGACACGCTGACGGACATTGTGGCGGGCGGCAGGAAGATCCGTCCGAATCGGGCGTTGGTCGAGGAACTCGCGTTTCGCTGGGTCGATATGGCATTGCTCGCCGAGCGCTTGGCGGATGGAGACTCCCTGCTCGACTCCGCCACGGTAGTCCGGGCCATGTGGACTGACGCCGAGCAATGGTTGGTGGATGCCTATCATGAGAAGCTCGCCGGTGATCTGGTGCGCGTCGATTCCGCGACAGTGGACAGCGCGTACGCAGATGGAGCGCACCGGCTGATCCAGCACATCCTTGTCCGCGCGACTCCTGACATGTCACTG
>JBDHDN010000146.1:0-8564 GCA_039591485.1 Gemmatimonadota bacterium | reverse complement strand
GCACCGCCCCCAGCGACGCCGCGGCGTTGCCGTACAGGACGTTCGACAGGCCCGGAGAGACGCCCGCGTCGACGACCGCAACCACCCCTCGCTCGCGGGCCAGCTCGTTCAGTACGAAGGGATCCTCCGCGAAGAAGGAGATATCCACCACATTCCGGCCGGCATCGACCACGGTCTTCAGTGTTGCGAACCCGAGACTCGCCGGGCCGGCTCCAATCACGAGATCGTGCTCGGCGGCGATCGCTGCGACCCTCCCCCGGTCCGCGAGATCCGCCTGGTGGACTTGGATACCGTCGCCTGCGAGGGGGGCGAGCGCATCCGCCGACACGTCCACCGCCGTGACCTACCCTGTACCGCTTCGCGCCAGGCCCCGTGCGATCGCTCCACCGACCCGTCCTACTCCCATCACCACGATCTTCACTCCAGCCTCCGCGGCTTCAGACGATCGGGAATTAGTGAGGAACCGAGCGCGAGCGGCAGTCGGCCGCACTGCGATTCGTGACTTGCCGCCCGGCCACGGTGGTCGTTAGTGTCCCAGCCAGACGCACATTCGCCACCCGCAACGAGGCATCGCCAGATGCGCACCAGACTCTTCGCCACCACTATCGCCTTCGCCATGTCCGGCGCTGCCGCGTTGGCGGCGCAGGCGGGCCCGCTCCAGCTCGAGCGCCCGATCCCCTACCCCGTCACGCCGTCGGTCGCCTTCGCGCGGGCGGTCGAGGCGGGCACTCGGTCAGCCTCGGGCGAGCCGGGACCCCGCTACTGGCAGCAATGGACCGACTACTCCATCCGAGCGCGTCTCGATGCCGACAACCGACGGATCGACGGCACCGTACAGATGGTCTACCACAACAACTCGCCGCGGCCCCTGCCGCTGCTGGCCCTCCAGTTGCTACAGAACGTTCACGCGGAGGGCGTGGTCCGGAACCGACCGGCGGAGGTCACGGGCGGCATGGAGATCGTACGGCTCGTCATCCAGGGGGAAGACATACCGGATGCGTCCACGAGCGGCGGCCGTATGGGCACCGCAGGCGGCTATCTCACGCTGGGCACGCGCATGATGGTCCGGGTGCCGCGTGCGGTGCAGCCAGGCGATTCGGTACTGATCGAGGTGGAGTTCGGGTTCGACATTCCGCGGGGCGGTGCCGGCAACCGCATGGGCTGGAACGACGATAACCTGTTCTACCTGGCGTACTGGTATCCGCAGATGGCCGTCTTCGACGACGTCGTCGGATGGCACACCGACGACTTCCTCGGCAGCGCCGAGTTCTACATGGGGTACGGCAACTACAACGTGACGCTGGAGGTTCCAGAGGGCTGGACCGTGATCGGAACGGGCTCCCTCACCAACGCGGACGAGGTACTCCCGGCAGAGATCCTCGGCCGGCTCCACCGCGCGGAAGCCAGCGATGCCGTCGTCCACGTCCTCACACCGGAGGACTTCGGACCCGGTCGTGCCACCAACACCGCAGCCAGCGGCTACCTGGCGTGGACGTTCGCCGCGGATTCCGTGCGCGATGTCGCGTACAGCGTCACCCGCGAGTCGCGCTGGGACGCGGCGCGGACCCCGGTGGGCGACCGCGACGGCGACGGTGCAGCGGACTACGCGCGCGTCGACGCCATTTGGCGCGAAGAGGCGCCGCGGTGGGCAAACGCCTGGCGCTACGGCCAGCACTCGATCGACTTTCTGTCCCGCTGGACGGGCCTTCCATATCCGTATCCGCACATGACGTCCGTCGAGGGCGGCGGCATCATGGGGGGCGGGATGGAGTACCCCATGATGACGCTGATCGGCGACTACACCCAGGCGGGCGACACGGCGCTCTACGGGGTACACGCACATGAACTGGCCCACATGTGGGTACCGATGATCGTGGGGACCGATGAGCGCCGCCGGTCGTGGATGGACGAGGGCACGACGTCGTTCAACACCTCGGCCGCAGAGAACGAGTTCTATCCGGGCCGCCGCTGGGAGCTGGAGAACTATCAGGGTTACCTCCAGCTGGCCGGCACCGATCTCGAGGGTGAGATCATGCGCTTCTCCGACTACCACACGAACGGGGCGGCCTACGGTACGGCCTCGTACAGCAAGCCGGCCACCCTGCTGTGGACGCTCCACGGGCTGCTCAGCGAGGACACCTTCCTCGAGGCGTACCGTACGTACATCCAGCGCTGGGCCTACAAACACCCCAAGCCGTGGGACCTGTTCAACACGTTCAACGACGTGACCGGCCAGAACCTCGACTGGTTCTGGCGGACCTGGTACTACGAGACGTGGACGCTGGACCAGGCGATCGAGGACGTCCGGCTCGTGGACGGAGGCACCCGGATCACCATCGCGGACCGCGGTCTCGCCCCGATGCCGGTGCGGCTCACGATCACGACGGCGGATGGCACCATCCAGCGGGAGGAGGTCCCGGTGGACATTTGGCTCACAGGGATCCGCTCCACCGAGATCGTGGTGAGTACGGGCTCACCGATCGTGAGGATCGAGATCGACACCGAGCAGGTGTTCCCGGATACCGACCGGTCCAACAACGTGTGGGAGCGGCGGTAGCAGCCGGAATCCTGGGAAGCGCCGGAGGGGTGGGCGGGGGAAAGGCTGGAAACGTGCGACGGGTCGAAACCCGTGGAGGGGAGAACCGCGCACATTCCTGCCCCGCGATCCTCCAGCGCTTCCGCCGCTTCCGTCACACCTGCTGCAAGTGCGTCCGGCGAAAACCGTCGGGGTACTTGAGCCCGAATCCCACCAGTCGATCTACGGCCACGTGCGTTGCCCAGATGAGTCCGACGGTCATCAGAGACGCGTGGCTCCCGAGCAGCCCGATCCCGAACAGCAAGAGGCCCCAGAGATAGGTGTGTACGGTGTTGTACGCGATCGCGCCGACTCGCGGACCGGCCAGGTAGGCCGCGATCGCCAGGTCGGGAGCGAGGAACCCCGCGGCGAAGATCCACCACGCCGCGCCCAATTCGCGATACAGCAGGATGGCGACGACGGCGACGGCCAGGCCATCGAGACGGAGCAGCACGGACGGATGGGTCGGATCACGCATGGTCAACGGTCCCGGCGGGATGACATGCAACGGTCGCTGCTCGACGCGGCAACGGTCAAGGCCGCGCGCGTTACCGCTATGCGGACCATCCCTGCTCGCCCAGCACCTCCTCCAGCGCGCCGAGCAGCCGGTCGATGCGCGCGGGATCGGCATTCACGCCCATGAGACCGATCCGCCACGTCTTGCCCTTGAGCGGCCCGAAGCCACCGGCGATCTCGATGCCGCGGTCGAGCAGGCCGCTGCGCACCGACGCATCGTCGAGCCCGTCCGGAACCGCGACCACGTTGAGCATCGGGAGCCGGTGCGACGCCGGCGTGAACACGGTGAGCCCGAGACGATCGAGCCCCGAGACAAGGTGCCCGTGCGCGACCCGGTGCCGCTCCCAGCGGGCTTCGAGACCCTCTTCGAGGATGAGCCGCAACGCCTCGTGCAGCGCGTAGATGCTCGAAACCGGTGCGGTGTGATGGAACGCCCGCTGCTGCGTGCCGTCCGACTCCCCCCAGTACTGGAACAGCAGGCGCAGGTCGAGATACCACGTCGGCGGCGGCGAGCGCCGCTGCCCCACCGCCTCCATTGCCCTGGGGCCGAACGTCACCGGCCCGAGTCCCGGCGGTGCCCCGATGCACTTCTGGGAACACGAGCCCGCCGCGTCGATGCCCCACTCGTCGATCAGGACCGGCATCCCCGCGAGGGAGGTGACGCAGTCGATGGCGACGAGCGCCGCGTGCCGCCGGGCGATGCCGGCGACGTCCGCCACATTCTGCGCCGCGCCGGTGGACGTCTCGGCATGCACGAGCGCCACCAGCTTGGCAGGCTTCCGGACCAGTTCCTCCTCGAAGCGCTCCGGTGACAGCACCTCGCCGAAAGGAGCTTCCAGAACGCGCACCGAGGCACCGGTCCGACTCGCCATCTCACGGAGCCGCTGCCCGAAGTAGCCGATCACGCCCACGACCGCCTCGTCGCCCGGCTCGAGCAGATTCAGCATGATCGTTTCGAGCCCCGACGTGCCCGTACCCGACATCGGAATCGTATGGTGGCTCGCCGTCCCGTAGACGAGGCGGAGCATGCGCATCGTCTCGTCCATGACCTGCAGAAAGTACGGGTCGAGGTGCCCGACCATCGGTCGCGCCATTGCCTCGAGCACGCGGGGATCGGGATTCGACGGTCCCGGCCCCATGAGCAGCCGCTCGGGCGGCGACGTCGTCACGATCGTATGAGCCGACGCTCCTACCACACTATCCTCCCGATGAATGTGTGCGCACTCGCCGTCAGTAAGGTAGCGCGAGGGGAGACAAAGACCATCATGGTATGATACCATTGGTGCTATGAGACGCATTCTGCTGATCGTTTTCGTCGTCGGTGGGTGTGTGGCTAGTGAGCCGCGCGAACCTCCCCGGTTTGCACAGGTCGGTGTAGTGGAGGGATTCTACGGGCCGCCGTGGTCGCAAGAGGATCGACTGGACCTGCTGCGATTCATGGGGCGCGTGGGGCTCATGCACTACTACTACGCCCCGAAGGAAGACCCGTACCACCTCAGCCGCTGGCGGGAGCCGTATCCGCCGGATACCTACCGGTCTTTGGGCGAGCTGGTCTCCGTCGCCGCTGACGCCGGCGTGACGTTCGTGTACGCCGTGAGTCCGGGAGGGAGCATCGTGTACTCCGACTCCACCGACTACGGCGAGCTCCTGGCCAAGCTCGACCGTGTTGCGGAGCTTGGCGTGACGGACTTCGCGCTGTTCCTCGATGATGTGCCGCCTCAGCTTCAGCACTCGGCCGATCGCGAGGCCTTCGGCTCGCTCGCCGAGGCGCATGCGGCGCTCACGGAACGCCTGTTCCGGGATCTCGGGGAGCGTGGCTACACTCTCGCCGTGACACCGACCACCTACACGAACGCATGGGGCGATCGCGCGTACCTCGAGGAGTTCGGCCGCCTGACTCCGGCAGAGATACCGTTCTTCTGGACCGGGATCGACGTGGCAGCTCCGAACATCACGGCGCAGCAGGCTGAGGAGTGGGCCGCCCTGATGTCGCGTCCGCCGCTCGTATGGGACAACTACCCGGTCAACGACTTCGCGCGGTGGCGCCTGTTCTTGGGCCCCTTGCGAGACCGCGGCCCCGACTTGTCCGCGGCTACGATCGGCATCCTGTCGAATCCGATGAACGAGGCTCATGCCTCGATGATCCCGCTTGCCACCCTCGCGGCATACGCGAGGGATCCGGCAGGGTACCGGCCGGACGTCGCGCTGCGCGACGCACTCGATCTCCTCTTCTCTCCCGGAGTCATCGAGCACCTGCAGCCGTTCCTCGACGCGTACGGCGACGATGCCTACGATCGCAACGTGTTCGAGCCGCTGTTCATCCCGGCCAACGTGGTACTGCTGCCGCCGGTCACCGAGGCGCTCTCAGCGCTTCGATCCGGTCTCGCCGGGCTCGAGCGGGCAGCCGAAGACGATCCGGACGTGGCGGCCCTGCTCCCCGAACTCGAGCCGTTCGTGGAGCGAACGGAACGGCGGCTCGAGGAAATGCTCGAGAGCGCCGCCTGGCAGCGGTCGGGAGACACGCTCGTCTATCGGGACGAGCGAGACCGGGTGACGGCAGTGACCCCCGACTTCTCCATTGACGTCGACGGCACCGTCACCGAGTGGGTCGGCGCCGACTGGCACCCGTTGGCTGGTTCGGACGGGCCCAACGGACCGACCGCGGCTTTCGCCCTTGCCCCGGATACCCTGTATGTGGCGGTCCGGATTCCGGATGCGTCTGCGGGCGGGCGCGACGGCTACCAGGTAGGCCTGGGCGACAACGTCGGCCTGGTAGTACAGTCCGACATCGCGGCGAGCCGTCGACAGCTGGTGCCGGACGATCAGGTCGTCATCGTGGCTCGGCCGCCGGCAAGCGGCGCCTTTGCCGGACGGGTTGCCCTGGGGGACTTCGTCGCAAAGTACCTCGCGGACAACCGCGCGCTTGCCTGGTCCGAGTTCCTGATTTCGACCTTCAGCGAGGGCGCGTCAGCCGCAAACGTCCACTGGGAGCGAGCGGGGCAACCCGATGGGTGGAGCGTCGAGTTCGCGATACCGGCCGAGGGTCGCGATCGTGTCCGGCTCAGTCTGTCAGTCCACGACGTGGACCGTGGGACGCGGACCGTGTATTCGCTCGCGAGCCGCAACTACCCAGGGAATCCGGCGACGTTTGCCGAAGTTACGATCGAGCGCTGATCCGATCAGCGGATGACGACGCCGGCGTAGGCGACCACCTCGCGGTCGTCGCCCGTGATCCATCCACTGTGCCGGTAATCCACCAGCTCCGCGCCGCTGGCGCCGAGTTGGCGAGCAGCCTCAACCACCACGGCGGCGGGCGCCCGCCCGCACATCGTGACGCCCTCCCGCCGGCAGACGGTGAGCAATTCCTCCCCGTCCAGCCTCCCGATCGCCTCTATCGCGTGATGGTCCTTGCGCTCCGCCACCGCAGCCGATTCGTAGTGCGTCATATCCGACGACGCAACCAGCAGCACGTCGTCGCCGGACTCACGCACCGCCCGGGCCAGCGCGGTTGCAAGGCCGCGCGACGCCTCCCAGTCGTCCCACGCCAGGACGATCGGCACGAGCCGTACGTCGTCGGCGGCGAGCAGCTGCACGAAGGGCAGCTCGACCTCGATCGCGTGTTCCCGCAGATGCGCGGAGGGATCGTGACGGACCAGCGGTGAGTGGCGCACGAGACGCTCCACGAACTCCTCGGCGATCGGCACGTCTCCGAAGGGGGTCTCGAAGCGACCCTGGCTCCAGACGCTCGCGCCGGGACTGGCCATGGCTCCCGTGTGATTGGGCGCGAGCAGCACGAGGATGCGGGGGATCGCGACCCGTTTCCACACGTGCGCCGCGCACTGTCCGGAGTAGATCAAGCCGGCATGGGGAACGATGGCTCCGATCGCGGGCGACGGACCGGCCTCCACCTCCGTGAGCATACCACCGGCCATGGCGCGCAGCCGGTCCGGATCTCCCGGGTAAAACATCCCGGCGACGGCGGGCCGGCGGACGAGCGTATTCCGCACGGTTGCCACCTCCCCTCAGTTCATGGTCTCCGGATAGAGCGTCACCAGCACAAAGTTGTCCTGCCGCAGGCAGCGCTCGGCCACCTGCCGGATCACATCGGCATCGAGACGGTCGATCAGACGGTCGGCGGTTAGGATCTCGCTGAAGTCGAGCCCGAGCTGATCGTACGAGACGAGCTGTCCGAGCCAGTAGCCGTTCTCCTCGAGGTTCGTTTCTCGCTCCCGGCGTTGGATCTCGCGCACTTTGTCGAGCTCCTCTGCCGTGGGGCCGAACCGGGCGAGGCTGTCGATCTGGGCGAAGACCACCCGTGTCAGCTCCTCTGCCCGCTCGGGGTCGGATCCGAAGCCGATGCGGGCAGAGTACTCCTCATCGGGATAGCGTGATAGCGTGACACCCACGCTGACACCGTACGTGCCGCCCAGATCTTCCCTGAGCCGCTCCCGGAGCCGAATGCGGAGCACCTCGCCCAGCGACGCAAGCGCGTACCGGTTCTCACGTGTGTAGTCCATGGTACCTGTGAAGACGAGCGCCGACTGGCTCTTCGGCTCCACCCCCCGACGGACGGTGCGGCGCACCACGCCGGCCGGTGCATCGATGCCCGGATCACGCCAGGACTCCACACGCCCGGTGGATGGTAGAGCGCCAAGATAGCGCTGCACGAGGGGCCGCAGGGCTGCGACATCGAACGTCCCGACGAAGACGAACGTGAAGTCGCCCGCGTCCGCGAATCGGTCGCGGTAGAACGCCATCGAGCCATCCAGGTCGAGCTGTGCCATCCGCTCGGCGGTCATCGGCAGCGCGCGGGGATGGTGTTGCGCCAGCGTCACCTGCAGGGTGTCCTGAAATGCCGCCTCCGGACTGCGACTCCGGTTCTCGAGAAAGGCCTGCATGCGGGTGCGATACGATTCGAAGGCGTCGGGATCGCTCCGTGGGGACGTCACGTAGAGGTAGATCAACTGGAACAGGGCCTCGATGTCCTCAGGCGAGGCGGTGCCGGACAGCCCTTCGTACAGCGAGGAGATGTAGGGACTGACGCCGACCGCCTTGTCCGCCAGGACCTTTTGGAGATCCACGAGACTCAGCTCACCGATGCCACCCAGGCTCACCACCGTCGCTGCCGTGATGGCAGGGAGGTACGCGCTGTCCCCAGCCACGGACGTGCCGCCGGGACTCCATGCCCGGAAGAGAACCTGGTCGTCCTTGAACGTGGTTGGCTTGAGCAGCACGCGCACCCCGTTCGCCAGCCGCCAGATCGTGAGGTCGATCTCAGCAACCGTGGCTTCCTCCACGATTGCTGTCGGCTGCGGTGGCTGCGCGATCAGCGGGACGTCGGTCACCGTATCTTCGTACCGTTCGATCGACGCATGCTCCACAGCCGCAAACACCGCGGCGAGCGCACTGTCGGTCGGTGTGCCGACCGCTGCGTTCTCGGGTGCGCTGACGGTGACCACCCGATTGCGCTCGG
>JBDHDN010000145.1:0-8613 GCA_039591485.1 Gemmatimonadota bacterium | reverse complement strand
TTGGGCGTGGCGTCGTTTCCGGAACACGCGAGCATTGTCGCCAGGAGCAGTACGACATGGGCGGTGAAGAACGCGCGTGCAAGCACGCTGTTCCGAGACGCGATCGGCCTTCTGAGGCGTTTGCTCATCGTTGACACGGCCTCGCCGAGTTGACCCCGTACGCCAGGGAAAGGTGCCGCATCACGTGACTGCTGCCAACACCCGCCGGACAATCCGTCTGCCACGCCGTCAGCCGTTCATCGCTGTTTCCTGGAGCCGGCGGCGCAGGATCCACTCCAAGCGTCGTGCCGCGTTGGGCTCCTCCGGTTCGGCGAGTCGGAGGCTATAGGTGTCCGCGATGAACCGCATGCCGCGGAGCAGACGTCGCACACGGGACCGCTGCCCCGAAGCGTTACTAGGGGCGACGGCATCGAGCAATACCGGCTCCCTGCGGCCAAAGAAGTCGCCGGGAGAGAGGAGCGGTCCCTCATCACCATTGCCCCCCCCGAACACCTCGCACGCATCCGCCAGGTACCGATTCCACTGCCGGGCCACATCCTGATGCTCCCACTCCTGGAGGAAACGGGCTCGATCGATGGTGAGCTCTGGCCTGAGACCGACGTTGCGGAGCGAAACCAGCGGATGCAGGTCGTACAACTCACGACCCCGTCGGCTCTCCCGGTATACGAGCAGCTCACGCAGGTACTCCCACGGCACCACGCGGAAGATCGCCCCCGCTCGGCTGTCGACGATGACAAACGTGTCGTCGTGCACGTGCGCGGCTACGACCCAATGGTCCCACTGCTCGATACACAGCAGGACCGGCCTGGCCTCGGCTAGCTGCTTCACCAGCTCCTGCCGCGCACGTTCCGGATCGTGGATGCGGACCGTGAGCAGTTCGCAGTCGAAGTGGCGTGCCGCCTCTGCGAGCTCTAGCTCGTCCGTGCCTCGGTGGTCGCTGCCCGCGAGGCGTGCCAGCCGCCGCTGGTCGGCGGGCACGCCGAGGAGCAGCAGGGCGTGCTTGAGGGCGAACGGCCCGCAGAGCCAGGAGTTGGGCTGACGCGAGAACGACACGACGGATGAGACCTCCGGACGTCGCAAGGTACCCACCCGGCGGCCCCAACTAAACCGGGGCTAGCGGCGGTCGGCGAGGATGAGGACTCCGTCCACGATGGCGGCGTCGCCCGACGGCGCGACCTCGAATGCGTCGGCCTGGGCCGAGAGGGAGAGCATCTCGCCGGCTTGCTCCGATATCGTCGCCTCGTACCGGCCCGGACGCACACCCATGACGTAGAACGAGCCGTCCGAGAAGGTCGTCGCGCTGTATCGCTGACCCGTGTCGAGGTTGTGCAGCTCCACTTGGATCCCGGCCAGGGGTCTTCCTTCGTCTCGGATGAGGGCGACCCCGCTCACCTCGCCCGTCTGCACGAGTGCCACCGGGATCGGGGTGAAGGTGTTCGGGTCCGGACGCACGAGGAGACGGGCCGCCGCAGGGACCAACAGCGGATCCCGCACCGAGCCGGAATCGACCGACAAGACCAGCGGCTCGAACGGGACCAGGTCCCAGACGGAGAAGCGCCCTGTCTCGTCGGTGCGAACCGCGAGCGGACCGATGCGGACCGACACATCGGCCATCCGAGGCTCGCCGGGATCGGCGCTCCCGTCGCCGTCGAGATCGACGAACACCTCGCCGACGATCCCCGCCCGATTCAAGCTCCTCCCGTCGGCAAATTCGAGACGGCTCGTCTGGCTCTCCCACAGGACTGAGCCTTCGACCGACTGCACACCGCGGGTGCCCTCGGGCGTGACACGGTTTCGGCTCACGACGCGGACGGGACGCAGGGATGCGGTGAAGCCGAAGTCGAGCGTCATGCCCATGCCGCGCTGCCATCCAGCCGTCAACTCGAGCTGCAGCATCGTGCCGATACCGCGGTCGATGCCTCCTCGCACGATGGTCGGCCCGGAGTCGACGTCGACCCGTAGCTCACCGCGGAACAGCGTCCGGCGCAGCCACCCGAGGGAGCCACCGTACAGCTGGAAGTAGCGCACGTCGATGGACGTGCGCCGCACGGCAGGCTCGTCCCTGAGCCGCCACCGTTCCCACGTTCCACCCACATCGAGCCGCGCCCCGTCGAATCGGGCCGTCCCGACCGCGCGCAGCATGTCCCGGTCGATGGTCTCGCCGCGCGATCGCATGGCGTACACCTGCCCGAACGTGCGGTAGTCGAGCCACGGAGGGCGCACGAAGAGGGACGCGTCCGTCCGGGAGTCTTCCACCTGGGAGCCGACCAGCGGCAGGGTCACGTCGCCGGTGAACCACGTCTGCCCCAGCGTCGCTCTGAAATCCTGCGTCGGCGCGAACTGCACCCGACCGCTCGCCTGCGCATCCGCTACCCCTTCGGCGAAGAGCGCCAGACTCCGCGTCGCCTGGAACGCGACCGAACCGTAGGGATGCCACAAGTCCGGCAGGGTGTCACGCCAGAAGCGATCCATCCCGCCGCGGACGGTCCACCGGTCATCGATGCCGTAGCGAAGATCGACGTTCAAGGCGGCATCACACGGCTCGTAGGCGCAGGCACCTCCTCCGATGCCGTACTCGAATTGCCCGGCCGGCACCCGCTCCTGGGCGACTTCGAACGTCCGGCGCTCACGGATCACCTGGCCCGCCGGACCGTAGGCGATCACCCTCAGAGGATTCTCGCCATACAGCACCGGAACGTCGAACGCATACCGACCCGATACATCGGCGCGCGTGTAGTCGAGGAACTGGAGGCCGCGGTACAGCTCGACCTCCCACCCTGGCTCGAGCAGGCCCTCGAGCAGGCTCACGTCGAACGCGGCGGGTCGGATGAAGGGCGAGTTGGTCACGACGCCACCCCGTACGATCCGGGGACGCGGGCCGGTCCCCAGCGCCTCACCCAATCGGACCTGTCTCAGCCACGGGGTGGTGTGCCACACCCGCGTCCACGAGCCGGTCGTGAGCCGGTCGGTCTCTCCGCCGAACCGGCGTTCGGAGTGTCGCACGACACCGCTTCCACCGAGCACCTGGGCCCCGAGCCCCAGTTCGACACTGGTCGCATCCAGCGGATCCTCCGTCGCGCCCGACACCGACCAGTCGAACACGGCCCCGTCCACCGCGCGGCGTGACACGGCCACCGGCTCGATCCCGTCCAACGACACGGCACCCGCCAGGCTCCGCCGCCGCCGCTCGCGCTCGAGTTGCTGGACGACCGGTAGATGGTTCGCTTCCCGTACGACGACCACCAACTCCGGAACGCTGGGCGCGCATCGCACTCCGAATAGCGCATCGAGCACCGTCGTGCGGGTGAACAGCTCCCCGTCGAGCCAGACGGCATCCGCGGGATCGAGCGACACGGCAAGCTCGCCGGATCGGGCGTATCCGACGTCGGTGTCGATGGCCCAGGGTGTCCCGGTCGGCTCGAGCGTTCCGGCGATCTGCCGGCCTGGTGTGACGCTGTCTGTCCCGAGCTTCGCCAGGTCGAGGAACGCCCGCGTTGCGATCAACACCGCGTCCCCGTGCTCCAACGCGAGCACGTTCGCCGTGGGCCCACGATCGATGCGAAGCTCGACGAGCAACTCGACGTAGTCGCGCTCCTGGGCCCTGAGGCTGGCGAGCGCAGCCACCAACAAGAGCGCAGCCAGTGCGACCGCGCGCCACCCGGCCGACTCCCGCGCGCTCCGGAGCACTAATTACCCGTGTAGGCGACGGATGCCGTGACGACCGCCGAGTAGACTCCCGGCACCTGCGTGGGCGAGGGAGTCACCGTACCGCCGAGCCAGACGTAGAAGGTGTTGTTCGGCGGCGGCGTGGGTCGAATCCGTCCCGTCAGCACCGTGCCAGGATCCCAGGTGTTGCATTGGTTCTGCCGGTCGCGTGCGTAGTAGCAGCCGGCGGTCGGACCGAAACCGATCGGAATCGTGAACGGACCCGTCCCCGCACGTAGCAGCGTCGGCAGCGTCATGGAGAGGGTGAACTCGGCGCGACGCGCGCCGAGGATCTCGAACTTGCCCGCATCCGGCGAAACCGTCGGATCGATAGCGTACGGCGCACCCGGGATGACGTCTCCAAACCGCAGCTGCGCCACTGACGCGATGCTGATCTGGATGTCCGAGACTTCTGCCAGCACCTGCATCGACGCGGCGGACTGGGCCCTCACCGCGGTCCCCGCTCCAGCGAGCCAGACCATGCAGGCAAGCGCCACCGTGAGCCGCCGGGAGGCCATGTCAGCGCAACTCCACGTCCGCCACCCGTTCGATCGGATCGGCGGGCAGGATGAGCCGCGAGTCGATGTCCCCGCGGTCGGTCGAGACGAGCAGCCGCACCCGGTAGCTTCCCTCCGGTACGTCGTGCACGTCGTACGCAAACCGCCGCAGAGTACTGTAGTACACGGCGACCGGCGTCAGCCACGAGCGTGCGATCGCGCCACCGTCGTCGATCAACTCGAGTAGCACGCTGCCCAGGAAGGCTGCGTTGCCGCCGCGGGTGAGCCCGACCCATACCTCGAGGGAATCCGCATTTGCAAGCGAATCCGCATTCGCCGCAACACGGAACTCGTCCAGCGTGACATCGGTCTGCACCGCGCCCTTGCGATACGCGAGCGACGTGATCGTTCGCAGCTCGAGGGTCACGCCGGCACGAACCGTGGTGTCGCCTGCTACCGCCATCGGCTGCTGGGCCCCGCGAGAGGTCACGATGATCCGCGACCAGTACTCGCCGTCCGGAAGATCGGCGGGCGGCGTGGCGCGGACACGCACGAGTTGCCGCTGGCCCGGCTCGACACGCACCCGTCTCGGAAAGGCGCGGAGCCAGTCGGCCGCGGAGGGGGCATCCGCCGGTGGATCCGGAATCAGGCGAATGCCGATGCCACCCAGCGAGTCGGTCGCGGGGTAGCCGAACTGGAACGAGATGTCGACCTCTTCGGCCTCATCGCCCCGATTGATCAGGTACATCTCGCCGGTCCCCTGCTCGTGGCGGATGAACAGGGCGTGGGGAGAGACCAGGATCGCATCCGCCAGGATGGGCGCGAGCATCGTGAGCAGCAGCACCAGCATCGGTACGCGAAGGCGGCGGAGCAGCGATCGAAGAAGCATTCAGTTCCCCGTGTAGGCTGCCGTCAGGGTGATCGTGGCGCTGTAGGCGCCGATCGGCTGCTGCGGACCCGGGCGGACCGTACCGCCCAGATAGACGTACGCCTTGCCGTTATTGGGCAGGACGACCGTGACCGAGAGGTTCGGGTCGAATGACTGCGTCCCGCCGACCGTGCGATCGGTGGCGATGCCGCCGTCGACGGCGCTGAACTCCACCGGGAGCAGCGCACCCGCCCCCGCCGTGAGATTGGCAGGGAGCGTGAGAATGACCTGCACCTCCGACTGCCTTCGCCCGCGGACTTCGAACTGTCCGGCGTTGGCGGCGTCGAATCGGCTAATGGTGACAGGCACTCCACGAATCAGCATCCCGAAGTTGAGGTCTTGCCGAGCAGCGGCGGAGAGCGGGCGACCCTGCGCCTGGGCGATCGACGCGCAGACCGTGGTGAGCGCGCCACACACTGCCAGGGTTCGCACGACCGATCCCATTCACGCCTCCCGCTGAACGGCGGTGCGTCCCGGAGCGAACCCACCCGGGACGCGGCCCGATGACCGGGGCGGCATAAAGCCGCCCCCAATCCCCCAAGGGTGAGCCGTCGTCAGTTCCCGGTGTAGGACGCGCTGAGCGTGATCGTCTCCTGGTACAGCCCTGCCACCTGCCCAGCCGGTACGACGATCGAGCCGCCCATGTAAATGTGCAGCTGCCCGGTCGCGGCATCGAGCCGCGTCGTCACGCCAGCCGCCGGGGTGAATGTCGTACCCGAGCCACCGGCATCGGCGGTGTTGTACGTGCTCGTGTAGGTGATAGGCAGCGTATTCGTGCCATCCGTGAGGTCCGACGGCAAGGCGGTGAACTGTACCTGGACCTCGGCGTTCACGCCGCCGTCGATCTGGAAGTGCCCCGACGTCGCGTCGCTTGGCGTCACCGTGCGGGTGAACCCCGGGATCACCGTACCGAACGAGAGATCGCGGAGGTTCGTCGCCGTGAGCGCACCGGCAACGGTGGCCGACGCCGTAATCGAAGCTGTTGCCTGCGCTCGGGAGACCGAGGGAACGAGCAGCAGCGCCCCTGCTGCAAGGGCCGCCAGGCCGATTCTGAACACCTTCTGCATCGAAAGGCTCCTTGAGGGAGTTCGTTGTGCGACTCAATCCGCCACCATTGAGGCGCAAGCGGCATACCGACACCGATTGAGCCCTTCGACACTGCTGAGGACGACAACAAACATCTCCGGAAACCAATTCGCAGCAATGACTTAAGCTATTCTGAATCAGACGGAACATGAGGCACAGACCTCACCACGCATTCGCAACTTGCAAGGCAACCGTGGCACGATTGCAGCAGGCTCAGTTTTCCGCGAGCTGTGCCCTCAGGATCGGAGGTAGCGCGTCGCGGTGCAGGATGACCGACATCGTCTTTGCCCGCACGAAGGCCTCCGACATGTAGACGTACCCAGCCTCCGGACCAGTCACGCCCCACGAGTTCTTCGTCACGTAGTACATCGTGCCCCGCTGGTCGCGAGCGATGCCGGTCAGGTGCATGAGGTGGTCGTCGGTGGACGACTGGTCGTCAAACCAGCGTTGCCGTACCTGCTGGGTTACCGAGACCTCGGGCTCGGGCATGGTGCACAGCGCGCTGCGCTCCTCCTCGGAACGGTCGGTCCAGCTGGTGACAGGCATGACCGCCACACCATTCCCCTGGCAGAAGCTGCGCTCGCTCACGTCGCCGTCCCACGCCACCGAGTAACCCTGCTCCAGCGCGCCGTCGATCACCGCGATCAGCTCGTCGAGCGGCACGTTGTAGCTCTCGTTACCGGCCCAATTATCGGGAATCTCGAGCGCAAACCACTCACCGAACGGATGGTGGGTGAACGACGTCAGCTCGACGTAGTCAGTGGGGTCCACACCCAGTTCCCATGCAAACTCCTGCGGCGTGTACGTGCGACCGTTGTAGCTGAAGGTCTCGGGCGGCGCTCCGAGATACGCGTCGAGGATACCGTCAATGGCGTTCGGCCAGACCGGGCTGAGTGGGGCTCGCTGGGCGATCACGGCATCCGCAGCAGCCAGCAACACCGCATGCAGCTCTCCGTGATCGTGGTCAGGGGATCCGTATCGGCGACCCTCGTACACCGTTTCCGGGACGATGCCGAACAGCCGTACCGCCCGCATCACGTCTCCACCGAGTGAGCCCTGCCCCATGGCGGCGGCACCGTGCATCCGCACGTAGCTCCGCACCTTCAGAGGGTAGTTCATCCGCACGAAGAACATCTCCGAGATGTCCGGCGCCTCCTTGCCCATGCGTATCAGCTCGGTTTCCAGGAACGATGTCGTTGCGAAGCTCCAACAGGTTCCGGTGCGCGCCTGGTTCTTCACCGGTGTCGTCTCTACCGACGTGACGACCTCGAACGTGAATCCCGGCTCCTGCGTTACGGTCACGGCAGGGAGCAGCACCGTCAGTGCAAAGATCGTTGTCGGCATCCTCATCGTTGTGCTCCTCGCTGAGGACCGAGCCCACCGCTGCGGCTGGAGGTCGTTCCCGTCGCGACAAAGCTGGCTCCGAGCGTGCGACCGGGCTCCAGGTGTGCGGCCAACCGCGCCCGCGCAGATCTGCGCTAGGGACACAGGCGCTTCGAGTAGTGCCGGTTGGGGCCTTCGAGAAACAACTCGGTGATTTCCCCGCCCTCGACCGTCACGACGCGGGCGGTACCACTGCTGGTCCGGAACTGAACATGGATGGCATCGCCGCGGTTGATGCCCCTCACCTGGTAGGTTCCGACGTTTTCTCCGTCGTCCCAGTTGCGGGATATGCCCGTCGTCTCGGGAACGTCCCACGCGGTCTCTACACCGTACCATACCCGTCCCTGACCGTCGAAATCGAGCAGGTGCTGAGTGGAGAATCCCCCGTCCGGTGACGCCGAGTAGGAGCATACCAGCCCACGCAGATGGCGCTCGAGGCCGGTTCCCCCCGCCATCGCATTAGGCGTCTGCGCCGCCGGCGCTGCTCGGCTGCACGTAAGCGACGTACCGTCCGCACCGGCAATCTGCAGCCCATCACCCGCCAACTCGAACCGGTAGTCCAGTGGGCCCCACTCGGTCGATACCGTGAGCACACCCTGACCGAGCTGATAGTCGAGTGGTTGGCCGTCATAGAGCAGCCGGGTTGAGGAGACGAACTCCAGACTGGCGGGACCCTCGCCCGACTGGCAGCTCCACCGACCCGAAAGCCCCTCTGCCATGCCGACCGGTCCCTCCGTCGCTACGGCACCGCCGGCCAGAGGATTTCCTGTGGCCTGTCTGCCAAGACGGTACGCTTTCCCTCCGCTCACCAGCACGAGCACCTCGTCTTCCAGCTGCGCTTCGAACGGGTACCGCTCGTCTCCCACCGCAAATGACCCTGTGAGGCTCGGTCCTGCCGCCGTGGCCGCGACCGGGTAGCTCTGCCCGTCGAACGTCAGCGTGCCACGGTAGCCGCCACGCTCGGCTTCGAGGACGAGGTGCAGTCCCTGACCATCGAATGTCGCTGCGAAGGGA
>JBDHDN010000144.1:0-8624 GCA_039591485.1 Gemmatimonadota bacterium | reverse complement strand
GTTGATGGCGAGCGTCAAGGCGAAGAACCCAGCAGAGCCCGAGTTCCACCAGGCGGTGCAGGAAGTCGCCCAGTCGGTGCAGCTCGTATTCGATCGGCACCCGGAGTACCGGGCTGCCAAGGTGCTCGAGCGGATCATCGAAATGGAGCGGATCATCCTGTTCCGTGTTCCGTGGGTCGACGACGCGGGCGACGTGCACGTGAACCGGGGGTTCCGCATCGAGGCCAACAGCGCAATCGGTCCCTACAAGGGCGGTCTTCGGTTCCATCCGTCGGTGAATCTGGGCATCCTCAAGTTCCTCGCCTTCGAGCAGGTCTTCAAGAATGCCCTCACCACTCTCCCGATGGGTGGAGGAAAAGGCGGCTCGGATTTCGATCCCAAAGGGAAGAGCGACGGCGAGGTCATGCGGTTCTGCCAGAGCTTCATGACGGAGCTCTTCCGCCACATCGGGCCCAATACCGACGTTCCTGCCGGAGACATCGGTGTGGGTGGGCGAGAGGTCGGCTTTCTGTTTGGGCAGTATAAGCGTATCCGGAACGAGTTCACGGGTGTCCTCACTGGCAAGGGCTTGAACTGGGGTGGATCGCTGATTCGGCCCGAGGCGACCGGGTACGGGGCGGTGTACTTCGCTGCGGAAATGCTCACGACGCGCGGTGAGACGCTCGAGGGGAAGACCTGCCTCGTTTCTGGGAGCGGCAACGTAGCGCAGTACACGACCGAGAAGCTCCTCGAACTCGGCGCGAAACCGGTCACCCTGTCCGACTCGTCGGGCTACATCCACGATCCAGCTGGCATCGACCGGAGCAAGCTCGAGTTCGTGATGGAGCTCAAGAACGTCCGGCGTGGGCGCATCCACGAGTACGCCGAGAAGTACAAGGGAGTCGAGTTCATCGCAGCATCGGATCTCGATCACAACCCGATGTGGGACCACAAGGCCGACTGCGCCTTCCCGTCGGCCACTCAGAACGAGATCAACGCCAAGGACGCCAGGAACATGCTCGAGAACGGCGTCTACGTGGTGTCGGAGGGGGCGAACATGCCGACCGTCCCCGAGGGCGTCGACTTGTACCTCGACCGCGGCATACTGTACGGCCCTGGCAAGGCGGCCAATGCGGGCGGCGTTGCCGTCTCCGGGCTCGAGATGGCGCAGAACAGCATGCGATATGGTTGGACCCGGGAAGAGGTCGACAGTCGGCTGCATTTGATCATGCGCTCGATCCACAGCGCCTGCGTCGAGACGGCCGATCGTTTCGGCAAGAAGGGGAATTACGTCGTCGGCGCGAACATCGCAGGTTTCCTCAAGGTCGCGGATTCGATGCTCGATCAGGGGGTCGTCTGAGGAGCCGGGGGCCCGATGCGCTCCCGCCCCGGTTGACGGACGGGCGCGACCGGATTTCCCTGTAGGAAGATGCATGTCGGCGGAGCGGGGAGGAGGGGACTCCTCCCCGCCGTCTTCCTGGACGGCAGGGGATCGCCATGAGCGCAGCGCACGCCGTGAGGACACGTGGGACCGACGACCGGCCCAGGGCGAGCCGGTTCCAGCATCTCATGTCCTATCACGTGCAGAATGTCCTCCTCGTCACCAGCCTGTACGATTCCTTCATCCTCGCCGAGGACGGCAACCTCGGCGAGCTCGTGCTGACCGAGTTTCTCGACCTCAATCTCCGCCACAGCCCGGAGCTCACCCACGTCTCGACGGGTCAGGAGGCCCTCAAACACCTCCGTAACAGTCGCCGGTTCGACTTGATCATCTCGAGCTTGCACGTGGGCGACATGTCGGTGTTGGAGCTGGCCGACCAGGTGCGCGACGCCGGCCTCGACGTACCGATCACCGTGCTGGCCTACGATGCTCGCGAGCTGGCGGACTTCATGGACCGCAACGACCTCTCGGGTCTCGATCGCGTGTTTCTCTGGCAGGGAGACGTCAAGATTCTCCTGGCCATCGTGAAATACATTGAGGATCGCCGGAATCTCGCGCACGACAGCGGCGAAGCGGGCGTCCCCCTGATCATCGTGGTCGAGGACAACGTCCGGTATTACTCGTCGTTCCTGCCGGTTATCTACAGCGAGCTGATGCACCATGCGCACAAGCTGATGCCCGAAGGGCTTAACATGGCGCACAAGCTCATGCGGATCCGCGCGCGGCCGAAGATCCTGCTGTGCGGTACCTACGAGGAGGCCTGGAGGTACATCGAGCAGTACACCGACGAAATTCTGGGCATCATTTCCGATATCGAGTTCCCGCGGGACGGCCAGTTGGACATCGTGGCCGGCGTCGAGCTCGCCCGCCAGGTGCGCGCCCTTCGACACGATGTCCCAATCATGCTGCAGTCGAGTCGGCCCGAAAACGAGCAGTTGGCGCGCTTGGCGGGCGCCTCATTCCTGCTGAAGGGCTCGCCGGTGATGCTGCACGATCTGCGCGACTTCATGGCCCACGGCTTCGGCTTCGGTGACTTCGTGTTCCGGTTGCCTGACGGCAGCGAGATCGACCGAGCTCAGGACCTCCAGGCGCTCGTTGAGAGGTTGCGGGTCGTGCCCGAGGAGTCTGTGGCGTATCACGCGTCGGGCAACCACTTCTCGCGCTGGCTCAAGACGAGGACGGAGTTCGTGCTCGCGGAGGAGCTTCGCCCACGGCGCCTGTCCGATTTCGCGAGTGTCGAGGAACTGCGGCTGTACCTGATCCGCGCGATCGAGGACTACCGGCGGGACCTGAATCTCGGGGTGGTCGTCGACTTCGACCGGGACCGGTTCGACGGATGGGTCCCGTTCACGCGCATCGGGTCGGGCTCGATGGGAGGCAAGGCGCGGGGGCTCGCATTCATCAACTACCTGCTCAAGGGGTACGACACGGCGTCACGCTTCCCCGGCGTGCGGATCAGCGTGCCGACCTCGACCGTTCTCGGGACCGACCTGTTCGACGATTTTCTCGACCGCAACCGGCTTCGGGACTTTGCCATCGAGTGCCAGGACGACGACAAGATCGTGTCGCGCTTCTTGTCCGCACGCTTCCCGGAAAGCGCCCGGCGAGATCTGACGGCCTTCATCCGGCTGGTTCGACGGCCGCTCGCGGTGCGCTCGTCAAGCCTGCTCGAGGACAACCAATACCAACCGTTCGCCGGGATCTATCAGACGTTCATGCTGCCCAACAACCACGCGGACGAGGACGTGGCCCTCGCCCAGCTGGTGGCGGCCGTGAAACGCGTCTATGCATCGGCGTTCTCCTCTCACGCCAAAGCCTACCTCGACGCGACACCCTATCGGCTCGAGGAGGAGAAGATGGGGGTCGTGATTCAGCAGGTCGTCGGCGCGCCGCATGGAGATTTGTTCTACCCTGACTTCGCCGGCGTGGCGCGCTCGCACAACTTCTATCCCACTCCACCCGCCGGATCGGCGGACGGCATCGCCGCGGTGGCGCTTGGCCTCGGCCGCACGGTGGTGAGTGGTGAGCGCTGTCTCCGATTCTCGCCGAAGTATCCGCGGCACGTACTACAATTCTCGTCCGTGCAGGACTTCGTGAAGTACTCACAGCGAGAGTTTTGGGCGATCACGCTCGACGGTGCATCCGAAGGGGTGGCGGACGCACAGGACATGCGCCTGGTTCGCTCCGGGCTGGCCGTCGCCGAGGCGCACGGGACCCTGCAAGGCGTGGGCTCCACGTTCTCCTCGGAGAACAACGCGGTCTACGACGGTCTCGCGCGCCAGGGCGTGCGCCTCGTGAGCTTCGCGCCCGTGCTCAAACACGGGTTGTTCCCGCTCGCGGAGATCCTCGACTTTCTACTGGAGATTGGCGAGGAAGGAACGAGCGCGCCCGTGGAGATCGAGTTCGCCGTGAACCTCGCGACGCCTCCCGGCGCGCCGAAAGAGTTCGGCTTCCTGCAGATGCGACCGCTCGCCCTCACGCGCGAGTTCGAGGAGCTCGACATCGGGGTCGTACATCCCGACGACCTGGTGGCGCAGAGCAGCTGTGTGCTCGGACACGGACGCCTGGAAGACATCCACGACGTCGTGATGGTCGACTACCATCACTTCGACCGGTCGCTGAGCCAACAGACGGCCAGCGACGTCGCGCATTTCAATGCCGAGCTCAAGGCGCGTAACGTCCCGTACCTCCTGATCGGAGTCGGTCGCTGGGGCTCGACGGATCCATGGCTGGGTATTCCGGTCACCTGGGACCAGATTGCGGGCGTTCGCGTGATCGTCGAGGCCGGATTCAAGGACGTCCGCGTCACCCCGTCACAGGGCACTCACTTCTTTCAGAATTTGACGTCGAGTCATGTCGGCTACTTCACGGTCAACGAGGACGTCGGGGAGGGAATGGTCGACTGGTCATGGCTCATGGAGCAGCCGGTCGTGAAGCGGACCCAGACCGTGCGGCACCTGCACTTCGCCGAACCGCTGGTCGTGATCATGAACGGGAAGATCAACGAGGGAGTGATCCTGAAGCCTGGCGCCACCCCGATCAGCGAGATTGAAGCGGAGGACCTCGTCCGGCAATCCGGCTCGTTCTGATCGGGCCGAGGGCCCGGGCAGTGTGGCGGTTACACGCGGGCCGCGAGCTTGCGGCGGAGCACCGAGAGCATGTCCGCCGTCATCTCGTCGAGACCGTACTCGGGCTTCCACTCCCATTCTTCCCGTGCCGCCGAGTCATCGAGCGAGTCGGGCCACGAGTCGGCGATGCTCTGCCGAACCGGGTCGACATCGTAGTCAATGGCAAAGCCGTCGATGTGCCGCCGGATAGCGGCGGCCAGCTCCCCGGGTGTGAAGTTCATTGCGGTGACATTGAATGCGTTGCGGTGCAGTAGCCGCGCCGGATCGGCTTCCATCACCCCGATGGCCGCACGCACGGCATCCGGCATGTACATCATGTCGAGCCGGGTGTCGGCATCGAGAAAACAGGTATACCGGCCGTGGCGGATCGCCTCGTAGAAGACCTCCACTGCGTAGTCGGTCGTGCCGCCGCCCGGCGGTGCGACGTGCGAGATGATGCCAGGGTAACGTACGCCCCGGGTGTCCACGCCAAACCGGCGATAGTAGTAGTCGCACAGCAGCTCGCCTGCTACCTTGGTGACGCCATACATGCTGGTTGGCCGCTGGATCGTATCCTGGGGTGTACAATCGCGTGGTGTCGTGGGACCAAACGCGCCGATCGAGCTGGGGACGAAGACGGCACAGGCGTGCTCGCGCGCAACCTCGAGCACACGGTAGAGACCGCCCATGTTGATGTCCCACGCCACCTGAGGTTTCTGCTCCGCCACAGCCGAGAGCAGCGCCGCAAGGTGGAACACGGTGTCGATCTGGTAGCGACGCACGGCGTCCTGAATCTGGCGCTGCGACGTGCAGTCGAGCAGTTGGAACAGTCCTTCGCCATCGGAGCCGGGCGGGCCGAGCCTGATGTCCGAGGCAACGACGTAATCCGCGCCGTACCGTTCCCGTAGCGCCGGCACCAGCTCCGAGCCGATCTGCCCGAGTGCTCCGGTCACCAGAATACGCTTCACGCTTCGTGTCCCCTTCCTCGCGCCAGGCGCGTCACGGCAGCAGGTTGCGGTCCTTGGCCGCGCGCTCGAGCTCGTTCTGAAAGGCGGGGTCGGCGATCTGGATCAGCAATTCCGCCCGTTCCCTGAGGTTCTTGCCGAAGAGATTCACTGCTCCGTGCTCGGTTACGACATAGTGCACGTCCGCGCGGCTCGTGACAACTCCCGCGCCCTCCTTCAGGAACGGGACGATCCGGGACATCGTCCCTCCCTTCGCCGTGGACGGGAGCGCGATGATCGGGCGTCCGCCTTTGGAGTGGGCAGCCGCGCGGATGAAATCCACCTGACCGCCGAACCCCGAGTAAATGTACGGTCCGATCGAATCGGAGCAGACCTGGCCGGTGAGATCGAGCTCGATGGCGGAGTTCAGAGCTACCAGGTTCTCGTTCTGCGAAGCGATGATGGGATCGTTCACGTGGCTCACCGGATGTGCCTCGATGAGCGGGTTGTTGTCGAGGAACTCGTACAAGCGCGCGCTGCCGAGGGCGAACGTGCAGACGACCTTGCCCGCGTGCAGCGTCTTGCGTGTGCCCGTGACGACCCCGCGCTCGATGGCCTGCATCGCGCCGTCGGAGATCATCTCGGTGTGAATGCCCAACTCCATGGGGCCGTCCATGCTTCCATAGACGGAATCGGGAATTCCGCCGATGCCCATTTGTATCGTGCTCCCCGGCGTGATGAGCGGCAGCACGTGTGACGCGATGGCCCGCTCCACCTCGGTCGCTGGCTTCGTCACGAGCTCGGGCAGCGGCTCGGTCGCCTCGACGATGGCGTGCACCCGGCTGACGTGCAGGAAGGAGTCACCGAGCACCCGCGGCATGTTCTCGTTGACCTGCGCAATGACGGTCGCGGCCCCCTGGCAGGCGGCCACCGATGCGAGGACCTCGACACCGAGACTCATGAACCCGTGCTCGTCGGGCGGCGAGACCTGCACCATTGCGACGTCGAGCGGCACGATACCCTGACGGAACAGCCGGGGAATGTGGTGCAGGAATATCGGAACGTAGTCCGCCCGGCCGTCGTTGACCGCCCGGCGATCCGCCGGCCCCACGAACAGGGAGTTGTGACGGAAATGGCCCTCCATGCCAGGCGCGGAGAGCGGATCCTCGCCGAGCAGGAGTACGTGGTTGAGTTGGACGTCCGTCAGCACGTCGCGACGCGCGGCAAGCGCGCGGACCAGCGTCTGGGGGATCGCTGCGTTGCCGCCGTAGTAGACGCGATCGCCACTCTGCACGTGCTGCACCGCCTCCGCCGGGGTACGGAGCTTCGATCTATAGTCGTCTAGCCAGTTCATGTGCTCGTGTCCTCACGCGTCGGCCAAGAGAGTTGAGAGCGGCGACACCGCCACGTCGTGCGCGGCGGCAAGCGGTCCGTGGGTAACGTGGCCCTGGTACAGGTACGTCCCCGCGGCGAGCCCTGGATTGTCCCGGAGGGCCTGCGCCACCCCCTTTTCCAGCAACTCGGCGAGCGGTGCCTTGAGGGCGTCCGCCAGGGCGCGTGATGCCGTGCGGGCGACGTTCGCCGTCATGTTGGGCACGCAATAGTGCACGACATCGTGCACCACGTACGTCGGCGCCTCGGGTGTGCGCGGTCGGCTCGTCTCGACGCAGCCTCCCTGATCGATCGACAGATCGATGATGACGCTACCCGGCCGCATGGCCTTCACCATGTCCTCACTGACCAGGAATGGTGCTCGCGCGCCGGGGATCAGCACGGCACCGATCACCACGTCGGCAATCCGGGTGTAGCTCGCGAGCCGGTCGGGGGACACGAGCTGGGTCACCACGCGCCCCTCCAACTCTCGGCTGACCTCCCGCAGTTTCTGGAGGCTGGCATCGAGCACGATCACGTGCGCGCCGATCGCGACGGCCCGGCGGGCCGCCGTTCGGCCCACGGTCCCTGCCCCGAGAATCAGCACGGTGGGCGGGGCGATGCCCGGGACGTTTCCGAGCAGTATGCCGCGGCCGCCGACCTCGTTTTGGAGGTAGTGGGCCGCGAGGTACACGGCCATCTGCCCGGCCATTTCGCTGAATGGGATCAGGATCGAGCGGTGACCCGACGCATCCTCGATCAGCTCGTAGCCGATCGCCGTCACGTCCATCTCGCGTAACCGGTTCAGCGTCGCGCGCGGCGCCACCGTCAGATGGTGGAACGCGCCGACCACCAGCCCCGGCTTCAGCAGGTCGAGCTCGTCGTGCGAGACGACTCCGACCTTGCACACGAGATCCGCGCGCTTGTAGGCCTCGTCGCTGCTATAGACGATCTTCGCACCTGCTTCCTCGTATTCGCGGTCCGTGAAACGGGCGGCGACCCCTGCCGAGCGCTCGACGACCACCTGATGGCCGTCATGGATGAACTGTCGCACCGCCTGGGGGGTCAGCCCGACACGATGCTCGTGTCGATGTGTCTCCCGCGGAACCCCTATGATCATGCTCGTTCCTCCGTGCGGAGTGTCATCGGCGGCCGGCAGCCGCCCGCCGAACATGGGACCGTCTTGACCCCGTGGTTGAGCTCCTCGATGTTGCACTCGTATGCCAACGCGCCGCGACGTACTCCACCCCGGATCGATGCGTGGCGTCACCTTCGACGTATCGGTGCCGCGATACCTGCTGGGCCGTACCGTTGGTCGCGTGTCGGACTGGTCCGTCTTCGGTCCGCCGAGCGGCCTGCGGCTCGCGACCGTACCGGTACCTCTGCCACCGGACGAGCGGTGGGTCGAACTGGATGTGATCGCGAGCGGCATCTGTGGCACCGATATCGGCAACCTCACCTACGGCGCTTCGCCTATCCTCGAGCCCTTCGGCTCGTTTCCGGCGGTGCTGGGCCATGAGATTCTCGCACGCGTCCGCTCCGTCGGGCCGGCCGTCGGCACCGTCGCAGCGGGGCAGCGAGTCGCTGTGGATCCCATCGTCTCGTGCCTCGTCCGCGGATTCCGACCCGCCGAGCACTGCGCCTCCTGTGCCGACGGCTTGCCAGCGACGTGTCACCGCATGGGCGAGCCGGGACGCGTCCGCATCGGCGAGCGGCCTCTGGCGCCAGGCGCGACCGTCGGGTATCACCGCGATCTCCCCGGCGGTTGGGGCGAGCGGCTCA
>JBDHDN010000143.1:0-13083 GCA_039591485.1 Gemmatimonadota bacterium | reverse complement strand
ATGGTGTGGTCGATCTCTTCGGCGCGTTGGGCATCATCGGACCTCGCGTCCTCTTCGTCATTCTCGCGGTCGTGTGGTCCTGGATGTTCGGCCGGGCGATGCTCAGGATGGCCCGGTTCATCCGGCATCCGTCCGGCGATCTTCCCTTTGCCACGTCAGGGTGCTTGCTGACCATCGTGGGGTTCATGTTCGTCTTCCCCCTCGGTCTCGCCGAGGGTGCACAGGACCCCATTCTGACCGTTCTGGGCAAGCCGTTCACGGTGCGAATCCTCCTCCTCTCACCGCTCCTCATCGGCCTGGCGGTCTTCCTGGTCGGAGTGATCATCGAGGTCGTGGTGCGGTCGGTGGAGCTGGCGCGCCGCGCGTCGCAATCCCGCTGACGCCTGGCGCCATGGCGAACGCCCCGAGCGCGGGATGACGCTCGGGGTCCGCATACCGCTCTGGATCGCGGCGCCAGCGTACTACCCCTTCGGCCGCATCAGCTCTTGGAACGGTGGGTAGTCGCGGAGAGAATCGAAGTCGCTGTCGCGGTGCACGAGCGCGTGGACACCCCACAACGGTGTGCGCTCGATCGCCTGTTCCAGCAGGGCCGTTGCCTGCTCGACGTCCCCGAGCAACGCCGCGATCCTGGCAGGATCCAGCGTATGCCTGCCTCGCAGCTCGACCGCTCGAAGCTGCTCGCCGACCATGATGGCCGTCGCGGTATCGCCGAGTCGTGCGGCCACCCTCCCACGCGCGGCGAGGTATGCCGTGTTCCCCGGATGCTCCTCCGTCAACGCGGTGTACATGTGCTGCGCATCGCCCCACCGCTCCGCCTCGTACAACCAGTGTGCCAGCGCCGCCCGCACACCTTCGCTGTCCTGCGGCCGCGATCGGAACCACTCGATGGCCTCGTCGAACAGGGGCCGAGATGCGTCGCGATGGCCGTGTGACCGCAGGAAGACCGCAACCGAACCGAGGTAGATACCCAACGGCTCGCGTGCGACCAGCGAGCGCCTGGCCTCCAGAATGGCCGCCACGTCGTCCAGTCGGCCGAGCGCCGCCAGGGCGCGAGCCTCCAGGAGCCGGTACGTCTCGCTCTCCGGAAATCGCTGCCGCCCCAGCCGCAGGGCCTCCAGTTCGTCCTCGTAGTCGCCGAGCGTGTGGTGGAATCCGGCGAGCCACGCCCAGTAGTGGCTGAACTGCTTCATGAGTCCGCGATCGGGATCCAGTTGGCGCAGGAGCACGATGGCTTCACGGGGACGATTGAGCCGGAAGGTCAACACCGCCACCTCCCGCTTGGCATCGTCCGAGCCGGGCGCTGCGTGTGCCATGCACCGCGCGGCATCGTAGCTCCCCGACAGACTCGGTCGAATGCCCATCGCCACCACGTAATCGAGCCGGCAGCGCTCGTAGCGACTCAACTGTCCGCGCGAAGCGATGACCGGCGCGAGGAGTGACTCCGCCCGCGCAGGGCGGGGCGCTTCCAATATCGCGTAGCTCTGTGCCGCCCACAGCGCCGCGCGGGTGAACGTGGAGTCGGCGGCTGCCGCACGCTCGAAGTGTCGTGCCGCCTCGGCGTGGCCTTCCTCCCAGACATATGCCTCGAGCCCCTCACTGTACGCCTCGTACGCCTCGTACGTGGCCGGTTGCACCGTCGGCTCCCACGAGCCGATGTCCCGGTCGAGGAGGGAGGCAAGCGTTCCCACGACCTGCCTCCCGAGCCGCGCCACGAGCTCGCTGGGCGCGTCGACGGACCCGCCGACCGGCCCGACCGTTTGCAGGACGCTGCCGTCGTTGGCGTCGGTGATTCTGACCTGTACGTGCACGGAGTCGCCCGCGGCGTAGTAGCTGCCGGTGACGACCGTGCCCGCCTGGGCGTCGTTCGCCAGCGCGGTGACGTCGTCGCCCCCTCCCGAACCGGCCGCGGTAACGTTGCGCGCCACGGCGACCGACGTGATCGGATCCACCACGCTGGCGAAGCCCGCGTCGGTGAGGCTCTGAATGATGTAGTCCTGCGCCATCCGGCCCAGCGCCTGCGACGGGGTGAGCCCACTCTCATCCGCGAACGCCACCACCAACACGCGAGCGGGATCGAGCGATCCCCCGCGTGCAGGCGGGAGCACCAACACACTCGCGATCACGGCCAACGCCGCGACGGCGAGCACCAGGGCTCCTCCGATCATCGCCCGGCGACGCCTACCCCTCCGGTCCGTCGGCACCATTCCGGAGGGGGCGGTCGCGCGGCTCGGTGCAATCGCCTCCCCGAACTGCGCGGCTGACTCGAATCGGTCCGCCGGCACCTTGGCCATCGCCCGCACGATGCTCTGGGTGACGTGCTCCGGCACCGCCGTCCGGAGGAGGGTAACCCTGGGCGGTTCGGCTACCAGCTGCTGTCGGGTCACGCTCTCGATCGTGGGGCCCGTGAACGGCGGCCGACCTGCCAGCATCTCGTACAAGACGCAACCCAGACTATACACGTCGCTGCGCACCGTCAGCTCCTGCTCCCCCGCCGCCTGCTCCGGGCTCATGTACTCCGGTGTGCCGACCGCCAGGCCGCTCTCGGTGAGCCGTTTTCCGCTCGCCACCCTGATGGCCCGGGCCAAGCCGAAGTCCGCCAGTACGGCTTGGCTCCCCTCGAACAGGATGTTCTCAGGCTTGATGTCGCGGTGCAACACACCGTGCGCGTGGGCGAACGCCAGGGCGTCGGCCACCTCGGCGGTGATTCGCAGGGCCTCGTCCAGAGGCAACTGCTTCTCCCGCACGAGCCGCTCCCGCAGGGATTCCCTTGCTACATACGGCATCACATAGAACAGCAGACCATCGGCGTCGCCGGAGTCGAGCAGCGGCAGGATGTGCGGGTGATTGAGGCCGGCCGTGACCTCGATCTCGCGCAGGAACCGATCGGGTCCGAAAGAGGCGGTCAGCACCGGCTTGAGAACCTTGATGGCCACCTGGCGATGGTGCCTTCGATCCTCGGCGAGATACACGACCGCCATGCCGCCCCGGCCCAACTCGCGCTCGATCACGTAGCGATCGGCGAGCGCGGCTTGCAGACGCTCGAGGAGCTTCGCCATCCGTCTCTCCTGCCGGCGTACCGCAGTGCCTCCCTACCACCTGTTCGTGCCACCCACCACAGCCGCGCTCCCGCTCGATCGTATGGCGATCGCCAAGGCTGCGCGGAGGCGATCGGTGTTGCCTCATCATTGGCATGTGAGCACTGGAGGTCAAGGAGTTCCTCCCGATACCCGTTCTGCTCCGCACAACGGAGCCCATCGACGTCACGTTTTGGCGGTCGGCTCTCCAACGGCATCCCCGTCGCGGTCGCGCTTCCTATCGGCCCCAAAACGACACCGCCCGGCGCGGGGCCGGGCGGTGCAGGTTGAGAGCTGGACACTGCGTCGGCTACTTGATCCGCTCGACGCGGTCGATGCCGTTGAGGGTCCGGCATCCGGCTTCGGGATCGCAGTGCGCTCGGTACTTCCACGAGTACTTGTACTTGGCGCCATCGGTCCCCCACAGAACACCTGCCTCCACAAGACCAAAGCTGTTGTTTCCGGGCGTCGCGTCAAAGCCGGAGACATCATTGTCGGTTTGGTGGGCGGTCCAGTGCCCCGAAGCGATCCAATCGTTGTTCCAGAACTCACACCAGTCGTCAGGCGTGCCACCAAACGGTAGAGATTCTCGGGTGTAGAGATACAGCGGTGCGCGCCCGATGGTGGTTAGGACCTGCTGATCTCTCTGGCTGAACTCGTCCGGAAATCCCTCCATGCTCACGACCCCGTGCGACCGGGCGGGGATGCCGCCCACGAACACCCCGCCATTGCAGTCGATGTCATCAGCGGGATCGTAGCCGAGAAGGACGACGTCCCAGTCTTCGCCCTGTGCCGGATCGGTGTCCATCCATGTGAGGCGAAGCGGATGCAGGTACACGATCTCGTCGGTGACAGTCGCCCCGAGGTTTGGGGGGGCTTCGATGTCCGGCGCGGCGGGTTGCTGCTCGGTGCACGCGGCGAACACGAGCGGGAGCAGGGCGAGGCGTAGATAGCGCATTCAGACCCCCTTGTGGAGAACGGAACGTGAACTACCTCCGTCGCCGTGACGGCGGTCTCGTCGTCCGGTGGCGTTCAAATGGGGGAGAAACGTCACGTGGGCGGCGCGGCCGGAGGGGAGGCCGGCGACGGCAATCCGATGGCGGCTAACTTGGGGCGAGGTGCCTCACACGACAAGACGTGCGCCTGTGCAACAACGGGAGAACTCTGCTTTCGATTCGGTCGGGGGGAGCTCCCCGGTGGAGGCGGGCGCGATCGGTCGCGCGACTGCACCGTAGCTGGACCTGGTGCAGTGCCTTCTCATCACAGTCGCGTTCCCGACCGGACCGCATACGACACCGCCCGGCGCGGGGCCGGGCGGTGATTCTGCGGGTAGGATGCTGCGGTCAGCTACTTGATTCGCACGACGTGGTCAACGCCGGTAACTCCCCACAGCACGCCCGTCTCGGTGCCACCATACACGTTCATCCCCGGGGTGTTGTCGTACCACGATTGCTCATTGTCCATGTTGAGCACGGCGCTCCAGTGGCCGGAAGCGATCCATCCCTCGGTGATGAACGTGCACCATTCGGCATCAGTCGCAGCTGGCGGAAAGTCGGACCGCAGGTACAAGTAGAGGGGCGGCCGTCCGATGGTGGTCAGGACTTGATGATCACGCTGGCTGAACTCGTCCGGAATCCCTTCCATACTCAGCACATAGTGGTTCTTGACGGGGATGCCGCCCACGAACTGACCGTCATTGCAGGAGGCATCATCAGCAGGGTCGTAGCCGAGGAGAAGCACGTCCCAGTCATCTTGCGAGTCCATCCACGTGATGCGTCCCGGATGCAGGTACACGACCTCGTTGGTGACGGTCGCCCCGAAGTCCGGGGTGACGTCGATGTCCGGCGCGGCGGGTTGCCGCTCGGTGCACGCGGCGAACACGAGCGGGAGCAGGGCGAGGCGTACGTAGCGCATACAGACCCCCTTCTACAGAAAGAAACGTGAGCTACCTCCGTCGCCGGGACGGCGGTCTCGTCGTACGGTGGCGTTCAAGGGGGGAGAAACGTCACGCGGGCGGCGCGGCCGGAGGGGAGGCCAGCGACGGCAATCCGATGACGCTCACAGTGGCTCGAAGTGCCATGCACGGCAAGGTGTGCACGTGTGCAACAATGGGACAACTCTGCTTTCGGTTTTGTGCGGGACCCCGCGGAGGCAGGCGCGATCGGTCGCGCGAGTGCACCGCTAGCCGAGCCTCGCGCAGAGGAGTGATCGGCTCAGCCGGACCGGTGGGCCTGCGACGGTCGCGAAGCCGGACCGCTCGATGGTCGCGCCCGTTTCCTCGAATCGGGCCGCAGGCACGTGGAGCTTCGGCTCGACGACGAGCAACCGTCCGGACGGCCCGAGCACGGACCTGACCTGCGCCAGCAGTCCGGCCAAGTCGCGGACCTCGTGCAGCATCCAAAACGCCAGGACGAAGTCCACGGGCTCGCGCAATCCCAGATCGTCAGGCGCGCACCGTCGGAAGTCGATCACGCCGTCCATCCCACGACGGCGTGCTCGCGCCCGGGCACGAACCAGCATCTCCGCCTGGATGTCGAGCGCGATGACCCGCCCGCGCGGGCCGACCATCCGTGCCATGGCGAGGCTGAAGTACCCGAGGCCACATCCGATATCGACGACCGTCCGCCCATCTTGCACGAGCCCACCGAGGATTTGAGCGGGATCGTGCAGTGCGCGGCGGAGCGGGTTGTCGAAGGTGTAGCCCAACCACCAGGGGCAGGTATGCGCGTCCATGAGGAGGAGACGTCGTAACCGTCGCACGGCAAGCTCCGGGGTCAGCGTGACCCACGACGGCCTACCTGATCCCCGGCGGGATGACGAAGCGGTCCTCACCGAGCGCCGCGTTGACCTCGACCAGGTCCACCGTTGCCGTGTCCACCTGGTCCGGCATCCACCAGTAAGTCACGGTTCGTGGATACATGATGCCCCCCTGGTTCGCATACGCGTGGTAGACGCGCCCAGGGTGATACGCCGTGCCATCGACGGTCACGTCGGCAACCACCTTCAGCGGGAGGTAGGTCGTTGCATCGATGAAGTAGGTCGTCGGGATGCCCAGGGGAAGCGTGACGCCGAGCTTGTGGGTTTCGACGCCATCGACCGTCTCGCGCCCCAGATACTCCGACGGATGATCGAAGAACGCCGGAAAGACGAAGGCGATGTCGAGCTCGAGATCCCTGACATACGCGGCATCGATGAGCGCCGGCTCCTGTGGCGTGCCGTCCTCCGCCGGCGGCTGCTCGAGGAACGCTCCCCGTTCCCCGTCGAACACCAAGATGTAGCGTCCCACACCCTCCGTCCGTAGGCGATTGGGCCGACCGACCTCACTTACCACCGGATACTCGTGGTCGGGATAGGTCATGTCGATGCGCACGGTCCGCACGTCGTCGATGCGCACGGCTCCCGCCATCGCCTCGGCCGTCCGAGCAACGATCTGCTCAGCAGTGGGCTGACCACAGGCCGCAAGCAGTAGCGTGAGGGCCGCCGTCATGATGGATTCGCTTTGCCCGGGAAGGGCTCGATACGGTCTCATGGCACGCTCCAGTGTTCTCCAACCATAGGGAGCCACACTCGGTGAGACCAGACCTCGGACAGCGCCAATCGCGACCGCAACCGTCGCTGTTCACATCGAGTCGGCACCGGTCTTGGCCAAATGACCCGGTTCGGGGACGGATGGTCAGTCAGCGTGCCGGGTCGACGCCCTTGGGGGTAGATGGTGCGCCAACTCGAACAGGGGCTCAAGGTCCTACGGCCGTAGGACCATAGGACCGCGCACGTACTGCCCTACCCTGGTGACACTACGCCGGCCATCACCTCATCGGCACCGTGTCAGCCGCACGAAGCGCGGATAGTAGATGAGGCTATCAGCCGCCATCCGTCCGAAGTCGAAGCTGTTGGTGGCGTACGTGAGCACCAGGTCCGCGCCCGAGAGCTCGGGATGGGCCTTGGCCGCGTAGATCATGATGTCGGGCAGGTAGTACTCCGGCGGGCGATAGAGCATCCGCGGCGCCGTCCACGGCCCGTTCAGTGTCGGCGCCGAGCGCACCATCACATCCGCTGCTCCAAAGCCCTGCGTGTGTACGGCAAGGAACTGCCCAGTCGCGGGATCCCGATGGATCGAGAGTTCCGACTGCCCCTGCTCGAACAGCGGCCACCTGGGTGCGTCGGACGAATCGGGAACCCAGCTCGCCAGGTCGCCCGCCCACCACTCAGGCCGCGTCAGGTCGCCGCGGCGAACGTCCTCCGCCGGCCAGCGCGCGGCGTAGATCGGGTGCGACTTGATCGGGTTGGGTGATCCGAACGCGTAGACGTACTCGCCCAGACGCGACACCGCCGCAAACCCCACATTGATCCCCAACGGATTTGTCGGGGTCTCGAGCGGGCGCACCCGCCACGCCGGGGGCTCGGCATCCGGATTCTCGACCAGAAAGGCCGTCCAGCCCACCGACTCGAAGCCCAGCCCGGTGTTCGTAGAGACGATACGACTCATGAAGAGCACGAGCCGGTCGTCTACCCGCACCCCGGTGCCGAACCAGAGCCGCTCACCCTTCGGGTCGGGGATGAACGCCGTGGGCGCGCCGCCGGCGTCGCGCCCCCATGAGAACGCGATGGATGCCGTCGATGGGTCGGTGCCGGTCTGGATTGCCACACTGCTGCTGACCATGCGCGCACCCCGGCGCGTACCGGTACCCGCGGGATTGATCCAGGTATCGCCGAAGAGCCAGAGGATGCGGCCGTTGCCGAGGTCGACCGTGGACGCGACGTCGCCGCCGACCCAGTACGGATCGCCGCGGAACAGGCGGTCGGCGCGGCGCCACGCCGCGGCCTCGAAGCACGCCGCGGCCGCCGTCCCCTCGACCCTGGCACCGAGCGCCGCGTCGGAGGTGCGACGCCAGCTGCCTACTTCGGCAAGTAGCTCTCCGCGCGCCACGAAGGGACCGAGCGCCGCGCGGAGGGCGTCGGACTCGGCGAGCAGGACGGTGCGTCCCTCGAGGGTGCGAGACGGTAAACCAAGAGCACCCTGCTCGAGGGCGAGCGCAACGGAATCGGGCTCGAGCACGGAGACTCGGATGGCATCGCCAATGGTGTCAAGGAAGAACAGCAGGTGTCCCGGTACCGCCAGGTCGTCTTGCACCGTTGAGTAGCCGTCATCCTCCGCGGGCCAGACCTCCAGCGCCACTCGATCGCCGAGCCGGCCCAGCCGTGCCTCGAACGAGCCGGTCCGCTCCCCGTCTTCGGCCGTGTAGTCGATGAGGTAGGTGTGCGTGTCCGCGGTCGTGATGACCGCACTGGCGGCTGCCGAGTCGCCTTCCCACGTACCCTCCCACAGACCGATCAAGGCCGGATCGAACTCGGACTCCTGAGGCGGCACTACTTCGTCGATCGCGAGCACGCAGCCAACCACCGTGATCGCACAGGCCAACGCTGCATCACGCTTCCAGATCATGCCGTTCACCTCGTGCACCTTCTTCGGTCATTCGGCGTTCGCGCGATTCGCCATCGGATGTCGGGACCGGGACGGCCGCGAGAATTGCATCAACCGCGTTCAGCGGTGGAGACCTGGCCGGACGCCACGGATCACCGGCTGCCTCAGGTTTCGCGTAGGTACCGATGCACATACATCACCGCCATCGACCCTTCGCCGACCGCCGACGCCACGCGCTTGACCGAGCCGGCGCGCACGTCACCCGCCACAAAGACCCCCGGCACACTCGTCTCCAGCAGGCCGGGGATGCGCGGCGCTCTCATGCTCACCGAGCTCCTGCGGCTCACGCGCACGGAGGGACGTCGCACCGCACCCGATGCGCGGCTCGTCGCTGGCACATCCTGATCCGCGGTAACTGGCACGATCGCGTCGGCGCCGGAGAGCACGAACCCATGCGCATCCCGCGCCACCACGTCGGCGAGCCATTCGGTGCGCGGCTCCGCCCCGATGAACACGAAGAGTGCAGCGGCCTCGACCGTCTCCGACCGTTGTCCGCCGGCGCGCGTCACCCCCAGGTGCGTGAGCCGGTCCGTCCCGACAGCTTCGCGCACCTCGCTCTGGGTCCACACCCGGATGTTCGCGGTGCTGCCGATCTGGTCGATGAGGTACTGCGACATGCTCGCGGCGAGCGACGGACCGCGCACCACCATCGTGACCGTCGTCGCGAACCGCGCAAAGTACATCGCGGCCTGCCCGGCAGAGTTGGCACCACCAACGATGTAGACGTCCTGGTCTCGCACGGACTCGCCCTCGCCCATGGCAGCTCCGTAGTAGACACCTGCCCCGGTGAGGCCTGCAACGCCCTTGGCCTCGAGCGCGCGATACGATACCCCGGTCGCGATGAGCACGGCCCGGCCGTTCAGCGTCGTGCCGTCTTCCAAGGTGACCACGCGCGTCGGGCCCTCGGCCTTCAACCCCTTGGCCCGACGCGTGGTCAGGATCTCCACGCCGAACCGCCGAGCCTGCGCCACGGCGCGCCGGGCCAACTCACCTCCGGATATCCCTGAGGGAAACCCCAGGTAGTTCTCGATGCGCGAGCTCATGCCCGCCTGCCCACCCGGTGCTTCCTCCTCCACGACGAGCGTCTTGAGCCCCTCGGACGCCCCGTACACCGCTGCGGCCAGACCCGCCGGTCCGGCGCCGACCACGATCAGATCGTAAAGCGGCTGATCAGCGATGGTCTGAATGCCGATGCGGTCTGCAATGGCTCGGTTCGAGGGATTGGCTAAGGTCGTACCGTCGGTGAGAAACAGCATCGGCAACACCGGCTCCGGATCCTCCGCCAGGGCCAGCAGCTCCTTTGCCTCCTCGTTCGACACGACGTCCAGCCACACGTACGGCACGTGGTTGCGCGCCAGGAAGTCCTTGACCCGAAACGAATCCGGCGTCCACGGGTGGCCGACGACCCTGATACCGTCGAACGCCGGCGGGTGCGCCAGCTGCCAGTCGTCCAGCAGCTCGGAGATCAGCGGGTAGAGTTTGTCCTCAGGCGGGTCCCACGGCTTGAGGAGGTAGTGGTCGAGTTGCACCTCGTTGATGGCCGCGATGGCCGCGTCGGTGTCCGCGTACGCCGTGAGCAGGACCCGTCGGGCATCCGGAAACAGCTCGCTCGCCTGCGCGAGGAACTCCAGTCCCGTCATCTCCGGCATGCGTTGGTCGACCAGGAACAGCGCCGGCGCCCAGCCGCGACGCTTCCACTCGCCGAGCAGCTCGAGCGCTCCCGCACCCGAGTCGGCCCGCGCGATACGGTACTCGGCCCCGTACTTGGCACGCAGATCCCGCCCGACCGCGCGCAGCACGTGGGGATCGTCGTCGAGCGTCAGAATGATGGGCTTCGACATTGCACCTCTGAGAGTCGGGAGGACCTTCGACGTCGGGCTCTTCCCTTCTAAGCGTCGAGTTCGCCTCCGGAAGGCTCACCGGCGGCGATCGCCGGATGATCCACGACGAGGCTCACCCGGAACTCGGTGCGGCCCGGGCGCGACTCCACCGCGATGTCGCCGTGGTGGAGGCGCAGGAGCCGGCGAGTGATGTCGAGGCCGAGCCCCGTGCCTTGGCCAGGCGGCTTGGTGGTAAAGAACGGGTCGAAGACGCGGGGCAGGACCTCACCGGGAATACCTGGACCATCGTCCACCACCCGAACCACGACCCGGCCCAACTCAGTACCCGCAATGACGGTGACGTGCCCCGACTCGGGAATCGCGTCGAGCGCATTGTCGATCAGGTTCAGCCACACCTGGTTGAGCTCGCCGCCGGTCGCGAGCACGCGCGGGAGATCTGACGCGATCTCGAGCGTGATGGCGGCCCCCTTGGCTTTCGCCTTCACCGCCAGAACCCTGATGGTGTCACGCAGTCCCGGCTCCAGTTCGATCAGTTCTGGCCCGGTCCGACCGTCCATGTACGAGAACCGCTTGATGGCGGCCACCAGCTCGTGAATCCGCGTTGCGGCCTGCTCGATGTCCGTGGCGAGCGCATGCGTCGCGCACCCCGCGGCGATCCAGCGGAGCGCGGCGTCGAGCGTCTCTCGCGTGGCCGCGTGAGCCAACATGTCGAGCACATCGAGGGTGACGCCCGTGTCGGCGAGCGGCTCCGCGTGCGCCGGATCGACTTGGTGGCGCTCGAGCCAAGCAGCGATCTCGTCCTCCCGATCCGCCTGCTCGACGGCGGAGAGCACGGTCCCGGTCGGCTGTGCGAGACAGACAGATCGCACCTGCTCGATCGCGGCGAACAGCTCGTCACTCAGACCGGCGGCGCCGAGCGCGCGAGAGGCGGCATCTGCCTGGACCAGGATGCGCAGCAGTTGCTTGGCACCGCGCACCGTCGCAGACGCGGGGTTGTTGAGCTCGTGGGCCAGACCGGCCGCCAGCCTGCCGAGCGACACCATCTTCTCGTCCTGTAGATCGCTGGTGTTGAAGCTGCGCGCGCGGTCGAGCATGGCGTGGACGCAGTGCGCTGTGAACGCCGGACACTGGTACACCATCTCCGGGAAGTGCCTCTCGTGGACGGCGAGAAGCTCCGACCGCGCCTCGAGGTAGTTGTCACCGGGAGGCGCTTTCATCCGCGAGTAGGGCAGCATGCCGCTAACGTCGCCGGCCCGCCAGTCGGTGACCCGGCGGGGGCCGACACCCCGATCCACCTGGACGGCCACGTGTCCGCTGATGATGACCCATAGCTGCTCGACGCGTTTCCCCTTCGGTGCGATCACCGCGCCCGCGTCGCGCACCTCGAGCGTGCCGTGTGCCACGAGCCATTCGAGTTCCGTGCGGGGAATCTCCGCCAGCTTGGGCAGGGATGCCAAGCGGTCGACGAGAGTGGTGGGATCCGTCATGGGCACCGACCGAGTGGAAGATCTCCGAACCGTGGCAATAGCCGGACGAAGCGGGCCGCCATCACTGCTCCCCCGACACCTGTCGCCGATACTCCGCCTCGTCGTAGTGTCCCTTCGACTCGGCGATGAGACCATCAGCATCGAGCGTCCACTCCTCGTAGCCGCTGATGCGGACGGCCCGGCCGGTACCGCCGGGACCGGTATTGGTCCCGGTCCACGTCCAGTGGAACACGGCGCCGTCCCCCTGTGCAATCACGGAGTCCATCACGACCACCATGTCGGGAAACGCGGTCATGAATCCCTCGGTGGTGGCGCGGATGGCCGCCCGCCCAACCGAGGGAGCCCCTGCGTTCACCGTCAGCGACCCGTCCTCGGCGTAGAACCCTGCCAGGCTGTCCGGGTTCTGGCTGCTCCATGCGGCGGCGTAGCGAGTGGCCAGCTCCGTCAGGTCCGGCCCGCCCGCCGCAGCCTGCTCGGGAGCGCACGCGGTCAGGGCGATGAGCATCCAGATCGCGTGCGAACCCGCGGCCGCGTTCGAGTGAAGAGGGTGGCGGTTCAGCATCAACAAGGCTCCGGTTCGGTTCGAGTGCACCGCAGTGCCGGCCCGCGAGCACGGGTGCACAGCGCGGGCAGGTCGGCGCGCGCGTATGGGTCGTGAGCGTGATCTCGGGTGTGACTGGCAAGATAGGTGCTACCGGACGGATGCGGGAGTCGGCCACCGGAGTCAGGCGGGCGGCTCAGAACCTCCGCAGCCTCCGTTGACTTCCCCGCCGGATGCGCCCCACGAGTTCCACCACCGTGGCGAACACCAAAATCGCGAGTCCGATGAGGAGCGGGGCGAGCATCGCGAGGCGGACCACCAGCGGCCGGCCACGACCGTCCAGCACCGGATCGCCCGCCTGTTCGGCCAGGGCGAGCGGAATGGCGCAGAGGAACCCCACCATCGGCGACACCCCGATCCACAGTGTCTCGCCCACTCCGAAGGGGCTCCGGAGCATGACGGTTACTTCGCGCACCGCCTTCCAGGTTGCGACACACCACAACAGCACGAGAACCGCGAGCGCAACACGGGGCGCGAGCGTGCCGAGCATCACCCGCTCGAGTTCCAGGGTGGCGATGAGCTTCTCGACCACGGGTCCGAGCACCCAATACACGAGCGCGAGGAAGGACAGGCCGAGGATCAGCGTGGAGACAGCGCC
>JBDHDN010000142.1:0-14679 GCA_039591485.1 Gemmatimonadota bacterium | reverse complement strand
GCAGGCGGCCGGACGCTACGACGCGGCCGTCCACCAGCTCGTACGGCATGGCGACGTTGCGGAGGAAGGCTTGTCGGTCGAGACCGGCCTCGTAGAAGGCCGATAGGATCGTGACGTCGGGGGCGGTGTGCCGCAGCCGCAGCGGCGCGAGGATTCGCTCGACCAGGAGGTGGGCGAAGGTTGTCCCGGTGGCCTCGGCCACCACGTCACCGAGCCGTGCGTACCGGCCGCCGTGGTAGCGGAAGACGGTGCCCGGCGTCCCCTCAGAGGTGTGATTCAGCAGGTGCTTCACGGTGATGACCCCGTCCGCCACGAGATCCACGCCGAAGTCACTCACGGGGTCGTCGAGGCCGAACGCACCCTCCTCAACGAGCTGCATGAGCACGATGGCCGCGATCGGCTTGGTCACCGACGCCAGGTAGAAGGCAGTGGAGTCGGTGGCCGGCGTGCCGTGCTCGACGTCGGCCATGCCGAATCCGCGCGCCCACTCGATGTCGGAGCCCCGGGCAATGGCGGCAGACAGACCGGGGATCCTCAGGTCGACGCGGATGCTGTCGAGCGAGGCCTCGAACCCCTGGAGTCCCGTCTCGGGCTCGACCGGAATCGGCTCGAGGGGCGACTCGCTGCAGGCACCGCCGGCGATCGCGGCCGCGACGGCGGCGAAATATCCGAACCGCGCGCGCCTTCTCATGGCTCGCCTCCGCCGAGTGGGATCACATAACTCGCGGAGAGCGCGAGCGAGAACAGCCGCGTGTAGCCACGTGGCAGCGACTCGCGACTCACGCTGGTGAGGTTGAGGTTGCCGAGCAGGTGCAAGGCGAGTGTGCCGCGACTGAAGCGATGTCGTGCGCCCAGGCCGAGCCAGGTCCCAAACTGAGCGGTGGACCGGTCCCATGCCACGCGGTCGTCGTCACAACTCACGCTCTCGCCTGTCATGCCGTGCACCGAGCAGCCGAGCTCGAGGCTGCCGGACACGCCGGCGAGCAGTTGCGGCGCCGTCCGCCACGGCGCCGACACGGTCAGGAGCACGGGCAGCTCGACGTAGGACAGCCGGCGGCTCCCGCCGTCGGGTGTCTCGGTCCAGCCCTTCTGGATGTACCAGAGCTCGGTCTGCAACGAGAGCGTGGATCGCGGTCGGAACACCGCGACCCCTCCGAGCTGCAGTCCCAGCACCGGCTCTTGCATGTCGTTCGCCTCGTCGTCCTCGAACAGGACGGCGCCCCCGGCCAGTCCGAGTCTGCCGCCGACCGAGACGGCTTGCGCGCGTAGCGAGGCTCCCGCGCAGGCAAGGAGAAGGAATGCAGTGGCGGCTGGCGCCGGATGGAGCCGGGTGGTGCAGGGGGTGTGCGGTCGGGCTCGTGGGGCGCCGCGCCGCCTCCATCGGAGAGCGATGCGCTCCGTCGGTCGGTTTCTTGCCCTCAGCCCATCAGCATCTTCCACCACGGCGGCTCCCCGCAGGGACCGAGGACAATTTAGCTATTCGATATAGTGAGCCGCAATGCGGGCCTCTTTGAGGCGGGATCGTCCCGTTAGCCCGGGTCATCGTCGGTTCCCGGGTGATCGATGACGTGCTGCCGTCTCGACTATACAGAGGGGCCAGGGCGGCATGGGCCGGGCCCGCAGGTTGAACTCACCCGCTGAACCGCCCTACTGTTTCCCTGAACTCCGCCGTCCGCTCCGACGCCCTGACCGCGATTGCAGGGAACCGTGGGTGATCCCGTAGCGGTGCCAGGAACGGACAGTACTCGGCGATGAACCGGTCGGGGTGAAACCCGCCCTCCACCGCCTCCGCCAACAGATCGAGCGCGCGGTCGGTGTCGCCTGCCATGGCAAACGACTCCGCCAGGTGGAATTTCTGATGTGCGTCCAGCGGGTCCACGTTGACCTGCGCGAGGATCGCGCGCGCGGCGTCCGCACGTCCCTGCATTCCCGCCAACAGCGACTGGAGCTGCATCGTGTACGGAACGGTCGGCGCTTGGGTCTGCATCCACTCCGCGTGGACGTCGGCCTCGGCCGTCCGACCCACGAGCGCGTCGTTGTAGCCGGCGGTCCAATGGATGATCACGTTGCGGGGGTCGAGCTGCAGCGCCACGGACTGTTTCTCGACACCGTCCTCCGCGTGCCCGACGAACCAGGTTGCGATCCCAGCCAGCAACCACGCGAGCGGCGACAAGGGGTCGCACGCCAGAATCCGCTCCACCGTCCGGGCCGCGCCCTCGTGCTCCCCGGCGGCCATCTGGCTGATCCCCGTGTAGAACAGCGTATCGGCGTCGTTGGGCTCGAGGTCGAGCGCCGCCTGATAGTGGCGCACCGCCTGCGCCTGCTGGCCCCGCTCGTACGCCACGTAGCCCAGGATGTGGTGCCCGTAGGGCGCACCCGGCGCCGTGGCCAAGAGTTCGTGCGCCAGCGTCTCGGCCTCGTCGAGTTCGTGCCGGTCCTTCGTCAGACCGGCGCGCACCGTGTGGACCTTGGCCGACGCGATGAGTGCCTTGAGCGCCGGGGTGTCACCCTCGATCGCGATCGCCTTGTGGATCAGATCGTAGACGTGCGGGGTGATGGCGTACCGCCGGATCTCCTGCCGTGCCTGGAGGAACAGCTCGAACGCCCGCGGGTCGGCGACGGGACGGTCTGCCAGGCGCCGGTCTTCGTCCGACGACAACGTGACGTCGAGCGCCTTCACGATCTCACGCGAGACCCGCTCCTGCAGGTCGAACACGTCGTCCATCGTGCCGCTGTACTTGTCGGCCCAGAGTTGCTCGTCGCTCAGTGCGTCGATCAGCTGCGCGGTGATCCGGAGGCTCTGCCCCGCCTTGCGCACACTGCCCTCGAGCGCGTACCGCACGCCCAGCTCGCGGCCGATCGTGCGAACATCCTTGCCGGTTCCCTTGAGCTGCATCGACGACGTGCGCGAGATGACCGAGAGCGCGCTCACTTTGGCCAGGTCCGCGATGATCTCCTCGGTCAGGCCATCGCTGAAGAACTCGTTCTCGGGGTCCGCGCTCTGGTTGGTGAACGGCAGGACCACGATGGCCCGCTTCTTCGCGCGACCGGAAACCGCCGCGCCTTCACCCGTGCCCAGCGTCCCCAGCGCCTGCCACAGATCGTCGGCGCTCTGCCAGCGGTCGGCCGGGTCCTTCTCCAGGCAGCGCATGATCGCGACCTCGAGGTCGCGCGGCAGATCGCTGCAGTGGGTGGAGACGGGGTCTGGCGCCTGGGTCACGTGGGCCGCCAGCACCTTCTGCGGCGATGCGCCCATGAATGGCGGGCGGCCCGATACCAATTCGTAGGCGAGCGTGCCAAGTGCGTAGATGTCGGCGCGTTGGTCCACCCGCGGGTCGGCGGCCACCTGCTCAGGAGCCATGTATGCCGGCGTCCCCACCGCGACCCCGACGTTCGTGATCCCCTGGGCGGTCGTCGCGCCGGCCACGGCCTTCGCGACCCCGAAGTCCGTGACCACGGCGTGCCGATCGCTGAGCATCACGTTGTCCGGCTTGATGTCGCGGTGCACCACGCCTCGCGCGTGCGCGAAGCTCAACGCGTCGCTCACGTCGCGCAGGATGTCCAGGGCCTCGGCAATCGAGAAGGCGCCCGTTCGCTTGAGACGGTCGCCGAGCGTCTCCCCCTCGATGTACGGCATGACGTAGTACAAGAGCCCGTCGGCTTCGCCCGAATCGAACAGCGGCACGATGTGCGGGTGATTCAGGTTGGCGGCGATCCGGATCTCGCGCAGAAACCGCTCGGGTCCGAGCGACGAGGCCAGCTCGGTCCGGAGCACCTTGACAGCTACCGACCGCTGATGGCGCTCGTCGTGCGCCAAGTACACCGTCGCCATGCCACCCTGCCCGAGCTCGCGCTCGACGCGGTAGCGGCCGGTCAGCGCGGTGCGGACCTGCTCGAGAGGGGTTGGCATACGGGGACAAACTAGAGATGGAGGGTGAGATGCGGTAGGAGGAGACGGCGGGCGAGGGCGAGCGACTGAAGGGAACGGAGCGTCGTGACGCCCAAAGAGCTCAGGGCCGATGGCGCAGTGATGTGCGTCCCATCAGTCAGCCGGGGCGCCCCGCTGGGCGGGGCACCCCGTTCCGGCCGTCTTTCCTCATCGCACTGCGCTGGGCGTTGCTGCAGTCTGAGCACTGTCAGACAGACGTGACAAGGCGCCCCAGCGGTCACACCGTCCAGGCCCCACCCACCCCTTTGTGCGCCTGGCCTCTGCTAGCGCGACATGGGCACTCTGCCGGGCCTCGCACCCAGCCTCGCTCCGCTCGAGTCGCAAGTTACAGGCCGACCCTTGGGTCGTCAGCCCGGCCATCCGGGCGCCGGCGTTCCCGGCCCACTTGAATGACACGGCCCGGACCCGCCTCCCGCCGTGATCACGTTCCACACGGGCGATCTCCGTGCATCGTCCGCGAGATCGACCGGGGGCGCTGCGGGAAACCCACTGTCGCGCCCTCGCAGCGCCACGACGTGGCAAGCCCGAACACCTTTCGTGTCGTTCGCGGGGGCGTGCTTCCCCACGTTGCACCACACATCCTGCCGTATTGCCCCACCCGCTATCCGACGAGGGGCTCCCGAAGCGTGGCGTGCGTGCCGCACGTAGTCGTCTCAAGCCCATCATGTACCCGCGGCCTGGATGCCGCCGCGGGTCACGGACTCCGCTTGAACACGAGGCTCATCCCGCCCTGCGAGATCGTTACGGCCGTCGCGGTTCCGCTTGCGCCGATCTCGAAGACGAAGCTGACCCCTCCCCGCGATGGGACGACGAACTCGGTCGGCGAGGTCGGGACGAGCGCGATCGCCTCTTCGTCCGGCTGGTCTGGCTGCGCGTGGAGCTCTGCCCCCTCCCGCGTCACTGAAACGGCTCCCTGTCAGCGTTGGCATAGTCGCCCACCAGTCGATCGAGCTCCGCGATGCTCAACTCGACGGCTTCGATCTCGGGCTCGTCGCTCAGCACGACGACTGGCTCCAGCTCGATCAGCACGGACTGGGTTGCGTACGTCAGGCCCTCGGGAGGCTCCCAGTCGGCCAGGGCGCTCGAGCCGAACCGGGGGGACGGATCGATGCGGAGAAAGAGACGCTCGAGCCCCTCCTGGAACTCATAGTCCTCCGTCGGGATCACGTGGACCGCCGCCACCTCGAGCGGAACGCGACCGTCGGCGTCCGCCGCGAAGTCGGTGTTCAAGGCGGCGAGCGAACGCGTGAGCCCGCTCACGATCGCCTCCTCGAGCTCCCCCCAGGAGGTGTCTTCGTCCCACTCGTCGTCATCGAAGGCAGAGCCGGGCCCGTGCGCGTCGTGGATCACCGCGGCAAGAGGGCCGCTGATCCAACGGCCGCCCGGGACCAAGACGCCGAGTGCGCTGTAGCCGAAGAAATAGTCGCCCCCGTGGACGGGATCGGCGATCTCCCCGTGCAGATCGACCTGCAGCGGCTCGTCGAGCGGCATCGCGAACTCGCCCGCCAGGTGGTCGCGCAGGGCAGCGGCGAGCTCGGCGGAGCTCATGGCCGCTTCGAGCGCTGCGGGATCGACCGCGTAGCGGGCGACGATCTCCAGGGAGCCGTCGTCGGCCGGAGCCGTCTCGATGGCGTCAGTGTCCGATTGGGCTCCGAGCGGCGCGGCGAGCGCGGTGAGCAGCGCGACGGTGACGAGTGCAGGTGTGGGGCCGTTCCGAGGGAGTCGTCGGTTCATGCTTCAGGTTGCTCCGGTATCGGGGTAATGGGGAAAAAGACACTCGGATTTATCCATCATGTCGCTCCGACGCGAACCTGTCGAGGTGCACAGGCGGATATCTGCAACTGCCGCGACACGACCTTCTCCGCGTCTGCCCGCGCGCGGTATACTGGGAAGCAGGGCAGGTCCGCAACACCGACACCAGCCGGAGCAAGCGAGATGGCACCCGAGATGATATCCCGCCGCGAGTTCATCCACTCATCGGCTACCGGGGTGGCGGTCGCCTCGGTTGGGGCTGCGATCGCGGGCTCCGCAAAGCTCCCGATCCTGCTTCCCACCAGGCCACTGGGTGCCACGGGGATGCAGGTGTCGCTCCTGACCTTCGGCGGCGGCTCGCAGTTTCTGGCAAACGGGGACGGTGCGTGGGAGCCGATGCTGGAGCGAGCGGTCGAGGTGGGTGTCAACTACTTCGACACCAGCTCGAGCTACCAGTGGGACGCCGGCATGAGCAGTGAGGAACGCTTCGGCGAGGTGCTCGCTGCGGTGCGGGACCGCGTCTACATCGCCACCAAGTTCGACTCGCGCGACCCGGACGAGGCGGCGAGGGAGTTCGAGCGCAGCCTCAAGCGCATGAAGACCGACTACGTCGATGTCCTGTTGATCCACGCCATCGTGCCGTCGGACGACGTCGCAGTGCTGGAGAGGGGCGTCTATGCGATGCTGCGTCGGCTCAAGGAGGAGGGCGCCGCCCGCTTCATCGGCTTCTCGAGCATGGACAGTGCCGCGCGTAGCCGCGAAGCCATCGAGCGGCTCGAGTTCGACGTGGCCCTGCTGGCTATGAACCCAACACGATACGGCGGATTCACCACGGAGACCCTGCCGGCAGCCCGAGGGCGGGACGTGGGCGTTCTCGCGATGAAGGTGATGCGGGACATCGTGGGGGAATCGGCGACACCGCACGAGCTGCTGCGGTATGCGCTCGCGCAGGATGGCGTCTCGGCCGCGCTCGTCGGCCACCACGGGATGCAGGCGCTCGAGCAGAACATCGAGATCGTGCGCTCCATCGCGGCGACCCCCGCATCCGGTGTGCGACCGGCCGAGTCGCGGCGGCTGGAGATGCGCTTAGCCCCGCTCTCGGGTCCGCACGTCCTCTCTTGGGCACGGCCGGGATACGTGGACGGCGTGCTGGCCTGAGCCTGGCGATCCTGCTCGCCGCCACGTTGCAAGGACACACAGGCAAGAAGAAAGGCTGCCTTCCAACGCGGAAGGCAGCCTCTCGACAGCTGCCGGGTTTCGCCCGCGGGCTCAGTAGATCAACTCGGCCCACCGGCCTTCCTCGATCATCGTCGCCTTCCGCTGCTCGTATGCGTCAGGTGAACCGACGATCTTCACCAGCGCGTCGTCCAACTGTTCGCTGATCCGCTTCAGACCGGCCACGTAGACGTAGGTCTTGGGATCCTGCAACAGGGTCCAGACTTCATCGGCGTTCTGGGTGATGGCCCCTTCCAGATCGACCGGCACGTCGAAATGGGGACGCGGGCTGAGCGCCTCGAACGCCTTGAAGGTCTCTTCGTCGTAGTAGTGTTTCAGGTCGTCGTTCTGATCGTTCATGTAGGCCAGCTCGATGCCTCTCGTGGCGCCGTGGAACAGGCGCACCTTGCCCTGCCAGCCGCCCAACTCACTGTAGATGTGCTTGACGAACGCCCGGAACGGGGCAATGCCCGTCCCCAACCCGATCATCAGCAGGTTGGCGTCTTTTTCCTTGGGTAGAGTGAACGCGATGTTGTAGGGGCCCACCAGCGTGACGGGATCGCCTACCTTCAGGTCGCACAGATAGTTGGATGCCTTTCCCTCGTAGCGCTCACCATTCACGTCGTCGACGTAGAAGGCGCGCTTCACGCAGAGCGAGATCACCGGCTTGAAGTCGTCGCCCGTCCTGCCGCCGGCAATCGAGTAGAGGCGCAGGTACTCCTCTTGGCCGAACTCGTGGGGACCCGGTACCATGACACCGACGCTTTGCCCCACCTGATACTCGAAATCGATGCTGTCCACCGCCAGGTCAATGTTCCGGATCTCCGCTTCGCTGCCGTCGGGCGTGAGCCGCGTCGAGCTCACGACGGCCGCACTCATCGGATGAGTCGTATCGTAATCTTTCAGCCGCATGCTGTTCTCCCAACACTCCACATTCAGGGGTGCCAAATCAGATCAGGACACCTGTCAGTCATCGTCCAGCCGGCCCAATCCACGAGGGCCACCGTCCGGCGCAGGCGTGGTGTCCATACCGCCGGACCACCATAAAATAGTCCGATGGCGATATTCAGGCAGGGGCGCGAGCGTGGTCGGCGCTGCGCCCCTCGTGGGAGTGGTTGCATACCGCACCGCCGGACGCCCTCGACACGGCAGCGACGCGGCAGGTGGCGCCGTTCGAGTGCGGACGCGAGGATGCCGGTGACATCGAGCTCGATCGAATGGAGCAATCCTGCATGAGTCTGTGCAAGCGTTGTGCGGTAGCGATTACTCCGCGGGGGCAGCACGTGTCGGTGCCTCCCGCGCGGGACGGTGTGAGGTGCGGGGCGGGTGACACGAGAGGCCGACGGCATCGGGGTGTCCTCGCCGTGGCCGCCGCCGTGGTGCTTTCCGGGTGCGCCGATGCGCGCCCCGTCGAGTGGGCTGCCGGTGACCTCCGTCTCGCCATCGATCGCACCGGGCACGTCAGCCGCATGGCCGACGGCCGCAGCGGGAGCGATTACCGGGCCGACGAGGTCGCGTCGCCCGTGCTGTCGGTGCAAACCGGCGGGGTGCTCCATCCGCCGATCGCGTTTGCGTGGCATGCCGAGGAGCGCGTCGCCGAGTTCTCGTACGAGAACGGGGTGATCGCACGCGTCGCCGTGACGCCGAAGCAGACCCATCTGTTGCTCGAGGTCACGGAGGTGGGCCCGCTCGAGCAGGTGGAGCTGGTCGCGTGGGGCCCGTTCGCCACCACGCTCGGCGAGACGGTCGGGGTCGTGCGCGATGCCGAGTTCGCCATCGGCCTCCAGGCCCTGAACATCAAGACGTTGGGTGGGCTGCCGTGGAACGACAACGACTTTCCCCCACAGGTCGATCTGTTCGAGGACGGTGATTTCGACAACCTGAGCGGCGAAGGCAGGCGGGGGGTGCTGTTCCGGGTCGAGGCGGCGAAACCGGAGCGGTTCGGGAGCACGCTGCAAGCCTACACCCGCGACCGGGGCCGAGAGCGGGTGATCCGGAACTGGAGCCACGAGCGATACGTGGCACCCGCGTTCGACGACGGGGGCGTCATTGGATCCGCGATCGCCCTGTTCGGCGCGCCGACGGCGAACCTGCTCGAGGTGCTGGGTGCCATCGAGCTCGCCGAGGGGCTCCCGCATCCGACCGTCGACGGGGAGTGGGGGAAGACCGCGCGCTCCGCATCCGCCGCGTACCTCATCCTCGACTTCGGCGAGGACGACGTCGAGCGGGCTATCGGCTGGACCAAGCGCGCAGGGCTGCGATACCTGTACCATCCGGACCCGTTCGAGAGCTGGGGACACTTTGCGCTGAAGCGGGATCGGTTCCCCAACGGGCGTGCGGGCCTGAAGCGCGCGGTTGCCAAGGCCGAAGCGGCCGGCGTGTACGTCGGGCTGCACACGCTGTCCAACTTCATCACGACCGACGATCCGTACGTGACGCCCATCCCCGATCCTCGGCTCGCGCAGGTGGGGGCGAGCCGGCTGCGCGAAGCGGTGAGCGCCACGCAGACCGAGATCCCGGTCGCCTCACCGGCGTTCTTCGCGCAGTACGACAACAACACCCTGCGCACGGTGGTCGTGGGGAACGAGTTGATCCAGTACCGCACGGTGTCGGACGCCGAGCCGTGGACGCTGCTCGACTGTCGGCGCGGAGCGTTCGGCACCACGGCGTCGGCGCACCGGGCGGGGGACGAGGTAGCATTGCTCGCCGACCACGGCTACCGCGTGTTCCTCACGAACGCCGAGCTCGGCCGAGAGGTGGCCGTGAACCTCGCCGAGCTGTTCAATGAGACCGGCGTGCGGCAGATCTCGTTCGACGGGTTGGAGGGCAATCAGTCGACCGGCATGGGCAACTACGGTGAGGCGCTGTTCACCACCACGTGGTACGCCACCCTCTCGGCAGACATCCAAAGCCACCTGATCGTCGATGCGAGCCGCACGAGTCACTACTTCTGGCACATCTACACGCGGATGAACTGGGGCGAGCCGTGGTACGCGGGGTTCCGCGAGAGTCAGACCGAGTACCGCATGAAAAACCAACCGTACTTCCGGCGCAACCTCATGCCGGGCATGCTCGGCTGGTTCCGCATGACCGCGGAGACCACGATCGAGGATGTCGAGTGGATGCTCGCGCGCTCGGCGGCGTTCGACGCCGGCTATGCGTTCGTCACGGGGTACGAGGAGCTGGAAGAGAACGGCTTCACCGCCCGCATGCTCGACGCGATCGCCTTGTGGGAACGAGCCAGGATGGCCGACGCCTTCAGTGCGAAGGAGAAGCGCCGCATGGAGGATGTCGACAGCGAGTTCCACCTGGAGGCCGCCGGAGATCGCGGCTTCACGCTGACCCAGGTCCATCCGCAGGTGTTCCGTCACGAGCGCGGCGTGCGCCAGCCGGGGGAGCCCTCGTCGTCCACGTTCGAGCTCGCGAACCCCGGCGCAGCGCAGACGCTGCGGTGGATTCTGTCCGCCGAAGACGGTGAGGTGTCGCAGATCCGGCTCGCGATCGACGATGGCGAGCCGATCAGTCTCCCGGTGCGGCTCCGCGCAGGATGGTCGCTGCGGTACGAGGGTGGGTCGACGGTGACGATCCGCGACGCCGGTCACCGGCGCCAGGGCGTGGTCCGCGTGGACGAACTGCGGTTGCGGATCGCTCCCGGTCGACACGCCGTCACGCTGGACGCGGGGCTCACGCCGGCGGACCAGGCGAAGGCGCGGTTGGAGCTCAGGGTGCTGGGTCGAGGGGAGTCGATCGGTCAGTGAGTGGAAGTGCCCGCGTGTCCTTGCTTTCTCGGTGAACGGCGCCGTCTGACGAAACTGCCGTCCTGGCGCCGGAGGCGTGCGCGCGTATCCTGTCCAGTGGTGCCAGTGACCACGGGATCACTTCAGGTGTGGCGGAGACGCCCGGAAAGGAACGCGATGCGCGCCTTGTGTGCTGGACTGTGCCTTCTCGTGAATCTTGGGAGCGGCGCCCCTGCGTCCGCTCAGGCCACAGCCGCGCTGGAAGCGGAGGTGCATGCGACCGAGCGTGCCTTTGCCCAGAGCATGGCCGATCGCGATCTCGCGGCCTTCACGTCGCACCTGGCCGAGGAGACGGTCTTCATCGGGGGTGAGGTGCTGCGTGGCCGGCAGGCGGTCGTGGACGGCTGGTCCCGCTTCTTCGAGGGGGCGCAAGCCCCGTTCTCCTGGGAACCGGAGACGGTCGTGGTCCTGGCGTCCGGTACGCTGGCGCTGAGCAGCGGGCCGGTCCGCAATCCGGCAGGGGAACGTGTCGGCACATTCAACTCCACGTGGCGCCGAGAGGCAGACGGGCGGTGGCGCATCGTGTTCGACAAGGGCTGCCCACCGTGCGATTGCGGCGAGGTGCCGTAGGCCTTGATCGCCGGGGGTTTCCCGGGAGGTGACCTGAAGCGTGCCGCGACGCTCCCGATGGCCTCGACGGATGGCCCGGGAATCCCGACCGAATCACTCCTTGTAGATCCGGCTACCCCGTTCCATTGTGGAATTGTGGTACGCCGGTCGCTCCCCCCCGCAGGCATTCGGATAGACATCAGCCAGCGGTCCGGTCCTCCAGTGAGACGCGCCAAGCGGAGGAGCCGATGAAGACGCCAGTATTGCTGCTGCTCGCGTTTGCGATGGGCTTGTCAGCGAGCCCGAGCCATGCCCAGGGGGAGTCCGACCGGGCCCGGCCGAAGTGGGGCGAGATCCCGCCCGAGCATCTGGCGATGGATCACTACGCCCCCGACTCCAGTGCGGCGGCCGTGATCCTCGCGGACGTCGGTCAGCTGTACTTCGAAGACGACCTCGAGATGGTCTTCGAGCGGCACACCCGCGTCAAGATTCTCTCGGAAGGCGGGTACGAGTGGGGCACCGTCACCATCCCCTACTACGTCGAAGACCGCTCCCAACGGGTGACCAACATCCAGGGCCAGACGTACTGGTCGGCCGACGGCGATCAGGTTCAGATCCACAAGCTGGACCAGAATGCGATCTTCGACGAAGATGTCGACGGCGAGTGGAACCAGATCCGGTTCACGTTGCCGGCACTGCGACCCGGTGCGGTCATCGAGTATCGCTACAAGGTCGTGTCGACCGATCCAGTGCTTGTTCCGGATTGGGCGTTTCAGACGAGCGAACCGGTGCTCTGGAGTGAGTTTCTGGCCGACATACCGGATCTCTTCCGCTACGTCTCCGCCTATCAGGGCCAGATCCAACCGGACGTGGCCGAGCAGGAACCGTACTTCAGGATGATGCGCTGGACGGTCGAGCTGCCGAACGTCCGCGGCGTGAATCGCGCCCGATACATCGCCCAAGCCTCGACCGAGGTCCGCGGTGTGAAGTCCCGCTGGGTGATGTGGAACGTGCCGGCGCTGCGCCGGGAACCCTACATGACGACCCCGGAGGATTTCCGGGCGAAGATCCGGTTCGAGCTCGCTGAGTTCGGCCGGCCGTCGGCGCAGACGGTTCAGCTCACCAGTGCCAGCGGTACGGTCAATATGCCTGCGACGGTGTTGCCGGTGCAGCAGGTGATGACGAGTTGGGATCAGTTGGCCGAGAAGCTGATGGACTCGGGGCGCTTCGGCAAGCAGATCGAGGATCATCGTGCGGTACGGGATCAGGCACGGGTCCTCGTCGAGGGCATCACCGATCCGTTTCGGAAGATGCAGACCATCTACGACTACCTGCGCACGACGATGGTCTGGACCGGCGAGCGCGGTGTGCTGCTCGATCACGATCTCGACGAGGCCTTGCGGGCCCGCAGCGGGGGCAGCCCGGAGATCGCGCTGCTCCTGGTCTCGATGTTGCGCGAGGCGGGACTCGAGGCCCACCCGGTGCTCATCAGCACGCGCAGCCACGGGAAGGTCTTGTCGGTCTACCCGTTGGTGTCGCAGTTCAATGCCGTGCTGGCCTTCGTTCAGATCGACAGTGTGGGCTACCTACTCGACGCGACGGATCCACGGCGCCCGTACACGCTGTTGCCCGATGAGGCACTGAACGGTATCGGCTTCCTGGTGCGGTATCCCGACCCGGGCTGGGTGACGGTCGTTCCCGCCGAAGACTACTGGCATCGGCGCTCTCTCGACGGGGCACTCGACGCGTCGGGCCAGTTGACCGGGATGGTCCGGGTAACCGAGGGCGGATACAGCGCGCTCGATGATCGCCATGCGCTCGACGAGGCTGAGACGCCCGCGGAGTTCGTGCGCGAAGTGCTCCTCGGCCATGTGGGTGGGGCGCTCGTCGACTCGTGCAACGTCACGAGCGAAGCGGCGCGCACGGACACCCTCGCGCTCACCGCCGCCTTCTCGGCACCGGGCTATGCACAGGTGGCGGGCGACTTCATCTACTTCAACCCGACGCCGCTCGGGCGCCTCGGTGAGAACCCGCTGCGCCGCCCCGAGCGGGCGTTCCCGGTCGACCTGATCTATCCCAAGCGCTTGACCTACAACGTCGTGGTCACGCTGCCGGAAGGCTATGCCGTCCAGGAAGCACCAAAGAGCGTGCGGATTCGATTACCGGATGACGGTGCGATCTACCAGCGATTGCTGGACGTGCAGGGCCGCGTGCTGATGGCGGAGGTCCAGCTCGTCATCAGCCAGACGGTCTTCGAGCCGGACCAGTACGGGCATATCCGCAACTTCTTCGAGCAAGTCGTCGCGACCGAGGCTGAACAGGTGGTGCTCACGCGCGTCGCCGAGTCTGAGCAGCGGATGGATGAACGAATCGAGCCATGACCGGCTTCCCTCGCAGGGCCGCCATGCTGCTCCTCCTCGTGGCCGTTGCCGGCTCGGCAGTGGCACAACAGTTCCCCGCCGGCTTCGACGAGACGTTCGCTGTATCCTCGCTCGACCCTGACCTGTCTCGGGGGGCTGACGCCGTGGTGCGCCTCGATCTGCTCCGGTTCGAGGTGCAGGATCCGGGGCGAGCGACGCGGACGGTCCGCCGCGCTGTCACGGTCCTGAATGCCGATGGCCGCGACAAGGCCGAGCTGTACGTCTTCTACGACGACCGACTGCGGCACCTGACCAGGCTCACCGGTCGGATCTTCGACGCCGAGGGCAGGATTGTCCGCAAGCTCGAGAAGGAGGACCAGGAAGACTACAGCGCCATCTCGGGCTCATCCCTTTACGAGGACGAGCGGGTCCGTGTGGCCAGGCTTCACCACCACGCCTTTCCCTACACCGTCGAATTCGAGTACCAGATTCGGCACGATGGGCTGATCAGATGGCCGACGTGGTACCCCCAGGAAGAGGGAATGCCCGTCGTCTTTGGCCGCTTCGAGTTGACGACGGGGATGGACGTCGAAGCACGCTACCACGTGCAGGGTGCCTCGCTCGACCCCGAGGTCTCCCATCAAGGGTCGCGAACGACCCTGCGCTGGGAGATCGTCGGGGAGCCTGCACTGACGATCGAGCCGCTCGGCCCCGCGTGGCAGGACCAGGTCATCGCGGTGCACACCGCGCCGACGACCTTCGAGATCGAGGGAACGCGGGGCGACATGCGCTCGTGGCAGAGCTTCGGACGATGGTACCACCGGTTGAACGACGGTCGTGCCGTGCTTCCGGCCGCGGCACAGCAAGCCGTAATCCTGCACACGGCGAGCGCCTCCAGCGTGCGGGAGAAAGCCGAGCGACTCTACACCTACATGCAGGACCGAACGCGCTACGTCAGCGTGCAACTCGGTCTTGGCGGCTGGCAAGCGTTTGACGCGGCGTACGTCCACGAACGCAGGTACGGCGACTGTAAGGCCCTCACCAACTACCTGCGAGC
>JBDHDN010000141.1:8715-14643 GCA_039591485.1 Gemmatimonadota bacterium | reverse complement strand
CAACGAGGGATAGGTGCGACCGTCGCTCGCCTCGACGAAGCTGAGCACCGCCTGGCCGGTCGGATCGGCGAGGAACAACCCCGGTCCCTGCCCATCGTCAGACCAACCGAGCCGAGCCCACTCGTTCCCGTCAGCATCCACCAGCACGAAGCGTTCGGCACGCACGGTGGGTGCCTCGCGACCCACCAAGCCGATCACGAGCGCGGCGAGGGCCATGACCAGTGCCAATGCAGCAAGCAGCGTCGCACGCGGGTCACGGATGGTGCTCGGTGTCGCAGTCGTCTGGGACGCCTTGGTCATTTCCGAGCTCCTCGTGATCGGTGGTCGAGCCTACGGGTCGTGCAATGTACCGCCCCGGCGAGGCGGCCGGCGGCAAGGACGCCAGGAGCCTACGCCGGTCTTGACGAATGTCCACCCAACGGATAAGGTGGCGTCATGCTGCGTGCACGATCCCCGCGCAAATCCTGCGACGGCGTCGAGAGCCGGTGGTGGTGGCGACCACCCAGGGAGCGATGCGCGCTGCTCGGCACATGATCGGCTGACTTCCCGATCGCACGAGCCCCGGCGGTGGGCGCGCTCCTCCCTGATGAGGACGCGCCCGCCGCCGCTTTGTGTATCCACCTTCGGGATTCGGCCCCCGCCGGTCTCCCGATCAGCAACGCGAAGGAGGCACCGCCCGTGTCCGACACCGTCCGCTTCTTGCTCGGCGAATCCGATCTGCCCTCGGCGTGGTACAACATCAACGCCGACATGCCTGTGGCACCTGCGCCGGTGCTGCACCCGGGCACCCACGAGCCCGTCACCCCCGACTTCCTGTCGGCACTGTTCCCGATGGCGCTCATCGCGCAGGAGGTGAGCACGGAGCGCTATATCGAAATTCCCGAGGCGGTCCGCGAGATCTACCAGCTGTGGCGTCCGACGCCGCTCGACCGACCGGCAGCCACAAGCCGAACACGGCGGTGGCCCAGGCATTCTACAACCGCGAGTCCGGCACCACGGCCCTGACGACCGAGACCGGTGCCGGCCAGTGGGGTTCGGCGCTCGCATTTGCCAGCAACGTCTTCGGCCTTGAGCTCGAGGTGTACATGGTGCGCGTGTCGTTCGAACAGAAACCGTATCGACGCGTGGCGATGGAGACCTTTGGGGCCCAGGTGTTCGCCAGTCCGACTGACCGCACCGCCTACGGGCGCTCGGTCCGCGAGGCCGATCCGGACAGCCCGGGCTCACTCGGTATCGCGATCTCGGAGGCCGTCGAAGTCGCAGCGACGTCGCACGGAGCGAAGAAGTACAGCCTCGGCTCGGTGCTGAACCACGTCTTGCTGCACCAGACGGTCATCGGGGAGGAGGCGCTCAAGCAGATGGACCTCGCCCAGGAATACCCGGACGTGGTGATCGGCTGCGTCGGTGGCGGATCGAACTTCGCAGGGATCGCCTATCCGTTTTTGCGGCAGAACCTCCGGGAGGGACGGAGCACTCGGATCGTGGCGGTGGAACCAACCGCCGCACCGACACTCACCAAGGGGCGATACGCGTTCGACTACGGCGACACGGCACAAATGGCCCCGATCGTCAAGATGCACACATTGGGTCACGATTTCGTGCCGGCTCCCATCCACGCCGGCGGCCTTCGGTACCACGGGATGGCACCCGGGGTAAGCGCGCTGTACGACGCGGGGCTGATCGAGGCGACTGCGGTTCCGCAGCTCACCACGTTCGACGCGGCCGTCACCTTTGCGCGCGCCGAAGGAATCATCCCCGCCCCTGAGCCGTCCCATGCCATCCGGGTAGCGATCGACGAGGCGCTCGCGGCAAAGGAGGCCGGCGAGGAGCGGGTCATCCTGTTCAACCTGTGCGGCCACGGTCACTTCGACCTCGCGTCGTACGAGGCTTACCTGCGCGGCCAGCTCGTCGACTACGAGTACCCTGCGGAGGCGATCGACCGCGCCATGGCCGCGCTGCCCGAGGTCGAGTGATCCCGCGAACACCTCGTTCGGACGCACCACGCTCCCGCCCACCAATCGGTGGACGGGAGCGTTGCGTTCGGCGGGCGACGACTAGAAGTCGAGGCCGGCCGACTTCTCACCGTCCCCGTCGCTGTCATCGCACTTCGGGGGACCGACCATGCCGTTGTTGAACTCGTCCAATCGCTCCTGCAGCTTGTTGAAATCGTGCTGGAGCTTCTTGTCGTCCAGGTCGAAGTCGTCTGGATCGCCGTCGTACTGATCGAGCCACTCGATCGCCTGCTGGATCTCATCCGCGACCTCGGCAACGTTGGCGCCGTGGAGGCCGGTGAGCCATGCAGCCATGTACTGCCGCGCCACCTTGATGTACGCATTCCCACCAGTGGGTGGCTCGCGGAAGAAGTAGAGCCACGTCTCATCCGTATCGAAGAACGGTGTGTCTGCGCCGTCCGGCATGTAGGCCCATGTATTGTCGTACGGGGCAGGACCCTTCTCCGAGTGGTTCTTCCAATAGCCCTGGCCCAGCGTGCAGTCGGGGCCGCACGGTACCGTCCCGTCGCGGCGTTGTCGCTCGTCTCGAAGCTCGCGACGTTCGTCTCGTTGAATACGCCGCACTCGCTGAAGGCACCGAGTGTGCTCGTGTAGGTGAAGGTCTTGGGCAGCTCGTCGTCGGCAAGGCAGGCCGTACCGAGCGCGCCGGCCCAGTTGTCTGAGATGGACACACACGTATCCAGCTCGCTGGACGGATCGCCGAACGTGACCGCCTCCGACCCCGAGAAATCCGTCGTACCCGACTCGGTGGCCGCCCCGTCGGCGTCGTACGCGTAGTTCTGGATCGTGGCGGACACCGTATTGGTGCGCTCCTCGACATCCGGTAGGTCCCCCGCATACGTGCACTCGAGCGCGTCGTCCGCGTCGAGCGATACCGGGAACTCGACGCCGCAATCCACTGCCAGCTCAATATCGGGCGACACGAGATCGGCCACGCCGAGCAGTTGCGCGGCCATCGGGGCGGGATTGGCAATGGTGATCGTGCCACTCACGCTCGCGTCGCTGTCGGTGTGGCCCGCAGTGTCCGCTGACACCGTGTAGTCAACATCCCAGGGGAAGCCGCGCGGCAGGATCAGAGCCGTCGTGTCGGACGCCTTCTCGAGCTCCCAGCCGTACGTTCGGGTGAACTCCGTCGTGACCGTCTTGGCGACGTCCAGTGCGTAGCACTCGACCGTCACGCGCGCCTCGGCCGTCTGCCCCGTCTCGAGGATCGTCACCACGTTGTCATTGTCACCCGCGTCGGCGCCGCACTCGAAGACGCTCTCGTAGGTTTGCGCCCCCGAGTCCTCGAACAGCCACGATTCCCCGGCGGAGTCCTCCACGTTGACCGCGCGGTTGGCCTCACCCGTGAGGGTGCCCGGCAGCTCGAAGCTGGCGATCAACGAGTCGACACCTGGGAAGTCGTCCGGGGCACCGGCGAAGTTGCCGATCGTGACCTGCGCGAAACTCCGGTACACCGCGCCGGCCTGCGGCTCAAAGAGGATCTGAAGACCGTAGCACTGGCTCCCCTCCGCCGGGATCTGTTCCGCCGGTTCGAGGTCCGCGGTGGCACCCTCGAGGTCCTGCCAGATCTCATCACCTGTGTGGAACTGCACCTTGTCGGTGATGACGAGCGCCTCCGTCGGGAACTCACCCGTGTTGTCGACGCAAACGGTATCCGCCACACCGCTCACATTCACGGGATCGCCTCGCGTCAAAGCGACCGTGAAACGCGCCGCCGCCGCGTCGCCCTCGAAGAGCTGCACCACGTCGCGGTCGGCGGTCTTCTCGATTGTCCAGGGGAATGTCTCGATCAGCTGCCCTTCGGCGGAACTGCTGGCACTGATCTCCGTGGGACCCTGCTGGTTGAAGCTCGGGCCGCTGTTCAACAGCGCCGTCGGCTCGCCCCCGCAGGCCGCCACAACTGCGGCGACGGGGACGAGGAGAGACCATCTCTTCGTCATTGCATCACTCCATTGCGTACGCCCGGAATCCACCCTCCTGTTCCAAGTTCATCGGCTCGGTCGCAGGTGCCGTGCCGCCAAGGGTGGCCCGCACCACACAAGGCTGGCGGAGCGTTACGAATCGGCACCCGCAAGCTCCAGCGCGACAACGCCTTACTCGATCCTACCTGGGAGGCCACCAATATGTTGTGATGGAGATCACACCGCGACTCGACGCTCGGAAAGAGCGGGGCAGAATGTCTCGGCCGCTGTCGAGACACCACGTTCGTGTCGCGGCCACCCAACGGCGCGGGGGCAGAGAGGTCCGATTGCCGGCGGACGCGGTTACTCGGTCGCCGCGACTCCCGCCGGCACCGCCGCAGCGGGCCGGCCCTGCGGCATCTCGAAGTTCGTCAGCTCATCCGTGACGGCGAACGGGTACAGCGGATACTCGAACAGTGGGGTCCGCGGCTCCGTCTGCCCCATCGAGTAGCCGAAGAGCCCGTCGTAGTCCTCCGTTCGCTCCCCCATCTCGTCGAGCTGCCTGAGATACTCGGCGATCGACTTCGACTCGATCACGATCACCCGTCCCATGCGGTCGATGATCGGGCTGTGCGCACGCGTCCGATCATGGTCGAACTCCAGAATGCGCCGACCGTAGCGGGTGATCCCGATGACGCGGAATGTCAGACTCTTGCCAACGGCGGGCAGATTCAGCACCGACCGGTCGGTGGCCAGGAACGGGATGCACGCCTTGCCACGAAGCGTGCTGATCTGGCGCAGGATGGCCTCCGGATTCTCCGGCAGCTCGCTCAGCGGTTGGAGATAGCGCTCGGGAACCCGTCCGATACACTTCTCCTCCAACTCCTCCTGAACGACCCGGGCCACCGGCGCAAAGTTGAACGCGTTCTCCCGGTATCCCTTCACGACGAACGTGTAGTACGGCAGCACACCGACCTCGTTGAGCACCTCGCGGAGCTTCGCCGTGTGGCCACGCCGGGATCCCGCAGCGGTGAACACCATCTGATTGGTGACGATCCACCCGGCCGCCAGGAGCCGCTGGATCGCATCCCGTGCCTCCGGCGTGATCTCCATCGGCGACTCGAAGTGTGTCTGGATCACGAACTGGCGTACGCCGATGTCCGCCGCCCGCTCGCGGAACCGAGCGAGGACGGCCGCGAGCTCGGGCCCGACACGCTGCGGCAGATAAGCCGGGAGCCGCGTCCCGAGACGTACACGGACCAACTCCGCGTACTTCCGGCTCCGTCCGGCGTTGGCTTCTCGTTTCGCCTTCGCCATCTCGTACACCGCGTTGAGGATTCGCTCGAGAGCCGAGTCGGTGCTCATCAGCGCGTCGCCGCCCGTGATGAGGATATCGCGCAGCTGCGAGTCCTCTTCGAAGTACTTCATCAAGTCGACGAGCTTCTCAGGCCACGTCGGGCCCGGCTCCAGCGCGTCCAGCTCGAAGTTCAGCCGTCCCCGCTGGAAGTCGAACATGCGCTGGCAGGCCGAACAGAGTCCGCCGCAGGCCCGACCCGTCGTATCGGGAATCATGATCGCGACGTCCGGGTAGCGGCGGTGAACGTTGTCGTACGGGGGCAGCAGCCACCCCGCCGCGTTCGGCCGGCCGGGCTCGATCTCGTCCTCCTTCTCCCAGGCACGGATGTGCCCGAACTCCTCGACGAGCTGCGTCGAGTACACCACGTAGTGCCGAATCGCGAGGTCCGCCCCGATGGCGAAGTAGGGCACGCGCACGTGAAGCAGCGAGAGGTAGTACGGATTCACGAAGAACGGGATCCCCGCATCCCGTGCACGGTACAGCACCTTCATGGTATCGGGATCGAGCGAGTTGCCGAGCATCTCGTTCAGCAGGTCCGGCGATCGCACCGCGAATCGCAGGTGAAACTGTGGATCGTCCCACCACGCGAGCGCGCGCTGGAACTTCTCGGTGCGCGACAGGTTATCCTCGAACGAGAACCTGCCGCTGCGGATCT
>JBDHDN010000141.1:0-8706 GCA_039591485.1 Gemmatimonadota bacterium | reverse complement strand
AGCGCGACGATGCGCGGATCCAGCCCCGACGGGTACCGCTCCATCCAGCCCTCGACCTCCTCCCGCGTCGGAATGCGGCGCACGGTCCGGCCGGCAAACTGGCGGAACAGATACAGCATGTCCTCGAAGAAGTCCGGCTTGGCTCCGCCCGTGCCATGGTTTACCGCGAGCCACAGCTGGCGGACGGGCGTGCTGACCGCGACCTCGCCGCGGAGATTCAGATCGAGGAACTGTCGACCTGCGTGATCGACATAGTCGAGCAGGCGGATCGCCGCGTAGTCACTCCACGACAGCGCCTCGAATGCGTCGCGGCCACTTGCCCGGCTTCCGTAGTATGCCAAGGCCTGCGGCCGTTGCCGCAGCTCGTCCAGCACCCACTCCCGCAGACCGATGCGCGCCTCGATCTCATTCTTCGCGTTGCGCATGATCCCCTCGAGCTTCGGATTCTCCTTGAGGAGCGTCTTGAGGAGCCGGTGCGACTTGACGGTGATCGCGATGTGGTCCAGCTGGTCGATCGGATTCATCAAGCCCTCCCCGATCGGCGGGACGCCATGGCCGGCCGGGCGCCACGACCGGACGACAAAGACAACGGCGCGCGGAGGACCGGTTTGCATCCGCCCCCCGCCACACCGACCAACCCAGATTCCTTCCCAGCTTCCCTATCAAACCTACGGTCCGCCATACCGCGAGGCCACCGTGCCCTGCACCGGCGACGGGCTTGAGAAAGCCGAGGAATGTGGTCGCGGAGGGGCGACGGTAGCCGTCAGCAGTCGATCACGTTGACCGACAAGCCGCCCTGGGACGTTTCCTTGTACTTGGCCTGCATGTCGAGGCCTGTCTGGCGCATCGTTTCGATTACCCTGTCGAGCGACACGAAGTGACTGCCGTCTCCGTGCAGCACGGCGAGCCTGGCCGCGTTGACGGCTTTCGTCGCTCCCATCGCATTCCGCTCGATGCACGGCACCTGGACGAGCCCCCGTACCGGGTCGCAGGTGAGCCCGAGGTTGTGCTCCATCCCCATCTCGGCAGCATTCTCGACCTGCTCGTTGGTGCCACCCATGACTGCGGCAAGGCCCGCCGCCGCCATCGAGCAGGCCACTCCCACCTCGCCCTGGCAGCCCATCTCCGCTGCCGACAGCGACGCGTTCTGCTTGTAGAGCATCCCGATCGCGGCTGCGGTCAGGAGGAATGTTCGGATGCCATCCTGATCGGCGCCGGGGATGAAGCGGTCGTAGTAGGCCAGTACCGCCGGTATCACGCCGGCGGCACCGTTCGTCGGGGCGGTGACCACCCGCCCACCCGCAGCGTTCTCCTCGTTGACGGCAAGGGCGAACAGGCTGACCCAGTCCAGCACCGCGAGCGGGTCCTTGGCCGGCGCACGGCGCTCGAGGTTGCGATGGACGATCGCCGCCCGGCGACGCACGTTGAGCCCGCCGGGCAGGACGCCCGAGGTGCGGCAGCCACGCTCGATGCACGCCGCCATGACTGCCCAGAGGTGGTCGAGGGCGTTGTCGGTAGCCTCCGGTGCACGCCAGGCTCTCTCGTTGGCCCTCACGATGTCCGCAATCCGGAGGCCGTGCTCCGTTCCGATCCGCAGCAGGTCCTCGCCTGACTCGAACGGGTACCGGATCGAACCGGCCGGCTCCAGGCCGCCGGTGATCCCCATCTCGGCCTCCGCAGCGGTGACCACGAATCCGCCACCGACGGAGTAGTAATCCTCGGACAACAGCCGAGCACCGTCCGACGCAAACGCCGCAAGTCGCATCCCGTTCGGGTGCTCCGGGAGCACTTCGTCGCCGCGGAAGACGAGGTCCCTGTCTTCATGGAACAGCACGTCGTGACGGCCGAGCAGTCTAAGCGGCGCTCCCTGCCAGATTGCGGTAACGAGCGGCTCGACGTGGTCGGGATCGACGCCGTCCGGCCGCTCGCCTGCGAGCCCGAGCAATACCGCCCGGTCCGTGTGGTGGCCGCGGCCCGTAAGGGCAAGTGAGCCGAAGAGGTCACAGCGCACTCTGACGATGCGGTCGAGCACTCCGGATGCTGTGAGCGACTCGGCAAACCGCCGGGCAGCAACCATCGGTCCCACGGTGTGTGAGCTGGACGGACCGAGACCGACCTTGAAGAGGTCGAGGACGGAGAGCTGCATGGAACGGCCAGATACCCGGGCGCGGCAGCCGAGATCGGGGCTGCGTCAGTCAGTCCCGAGACGCCGTAGCTCCTGATCCACCATGTCGGCCAGCTGCTCGATCGTCAGCGCGCCGCTCTGAGCCGGAATCCCGTTCACGAAGACCTGCGGTGTTCCCTGCACGCCGTAGCGTTCCGCCTCGGCCGCATCGAACCGGACGCGATCGGCAAACTGACCGCCGTCGAGACAGGATGAAAACGCCTCGGTGTTGAGCCCCGTGCGCTCGGCCTTGTCTTTCAGGTCCGCGACCGAGAGCCGGCCCTGCTCGGCAAACAGGAGATCGTGATATGCCCAGAACTCGCCCTGTTCGTGCGCACACAACGACGCCTCGGCAGCCTTGAACGCGTTGGGATGCGTGCTGAGTGGAAGCTGGCGAAATACCACGCGTACATCGTTGCCGTACCGCTCGACGATCTGATCGACCACCTGCCGGAACTGGCGGCAGTAGGGGCACTCGAAGTCCGAGAACTCGACGATCTCCACCGGCGCGCGGCGCGGACCGATGGCCGGAGCGCCAGTATTGTCCAACTCCGCTCGATACGGCTCCACCAAATAGCGCACCCCCGCGCGCTGCTCGGCGCCCTCCAGGCACTCCGTCATGATGCGGTTCCGCTCGGTGTCGCGGAGGAACTCCTCGATGCGCGATCCCCGCTCGTCGTAGCTACGCCCGCCGAGCCGCATCCGGTTCTGCTCGTACCACTGCCGCGCATCGGCTTCCGTGACCTGGACCTTGCCTTCGGTTCGGCTCGCGATCAGCTCGTCCCGGGTCATGCCCCCGTCCTCGGCGGCCTGATCGAGCAGGCGCAACCTGACCACCTGTTCCGCGGCGTTCACGATCAGATCCTGGCGCTGCCGGCGGTACTCGAAGTCGATCCGGGCCAACTGCGCGCGCACTTCCTCCGGCAGGTCGGCCTGTCTCACCGTATCCGATCCGATCACGGCGAGGGCGGCGCTGTCACCCGTTGCGGTCAACGCGGAACCCGGCCCGTCGGCCGCGCATGCGGAGACAGTGGCGACGAGCAACCAGGAGGCGAGCGCCTGTATGCGGAGTGACCGGAACGGCTGAGGAAAACGCGTACGAACGGACATCGATACCACCGATTGAGCTTGGATGAGTAGCCTGGGCTCGAGCGACCCGGAAACCTAGCGAGTCTCGTCACATTCGCATAGCGGGGGCTCCACGCGCCGCCAGGCGCTCAGCACGGCCTGTGTACATTACGGGCGGCCAGTCGGGCTGGAGGGTTCTTCATCGTGAAGCGCATCGTCATTGCAGGATCCGCGGTCGCCGTGGGGCTCGTCACTCTACTCCCGGCGGGCTTCGCGCTGCTCAGACCGGTCACCGTGCTGCCACGCATCGAGCTCGCGCCGGGATACGACCTCGTCGACCAGAACGGCCGCCGCTTCACCAGCGAGGACGCGCGTGGCACCATCACACTCTATTCGTTCGCGTACACGGGTTGTCCGATGCCGTGCGACGCTGTGTTCGATGTGATGCGGGGCGTTCAGGCGGCTCTCGATACGGTCGATACGGGCGGACTTGCGGTGCGCCTGGTGACGATCGGCATCGACCATCGTCGCGACTCCCCCGGCGCTCTGACGGAGCTCGCGGCGCGGTGGGGCGCGAATCCCGCCTTGTGGACCTTTGCCTCCGGCGACAGCGTGCGTCTGCTTCGGACCGTCCGCAACGGATTCGGCGTCTTCTACGAAGGAATGCCCGATTCGACGTACCGCTTTTCCCCCGCCTTCATACTGGTGGACGGCGTGGGAATCGTGCGCGGTGACTACCGCATCGGAGTGCCGCGCGCTGAGGACCTGGTGGACGGTATCGCGCGGATTGCGCGCGAAGCCCGTGCGGAGGGGGTCGCGCACGTCATGTACGAAGCGGCCCACTTCTTCGCGTGCTATTCGGAATGAGGAGCGGTCCATGACGTGGCGAACCGTACTCGGGCTCCTCGTGGCCGCGGTCATCGTGACGATTGGCAGCGCGGTCTGGCTCCTCGGCCGGCGACCCGTCCAGTCGTTCGGATCGGAGACCACGGTGCTCTCCCCGCCGATGCCGGCAGCCGACTTCGCGCTGGAGTCCGCCGACGGTCCCGTCATGCTGCGCGACCTGCGGGGCCGGCACGTGGTCCTGTTCTTCGGCTATACGTTCTGCCCGGACGTCTGCCCGCTGACCATGCAGCGGCTCGATCGGGCCCTCGACCTGCTCGGGGAGGATGCCGACCGCGTGCAGGTCGTGATGATCACCGTCGACCCGGAGCGCGACACGGCGTCTCGAATGCGCCAGTACGTGTCGCAGTTCGATCCGAGCTTCCTGGGACTGAGCGGTACAGAGGAAGCAGTGCACCGGGTCGCGACGGACTACGGCATCTTCCACGCAAAGGTCGAGCGTGAGGACGGCGGCCCCTACACGATGGACCACACCGCCACAGTCCTCGTCCTCACCGACACGGGAGCGCTGGTGCTGCTGTGGCCGCACGGCATGGAGGCAGAGACGATGGCAGCGGACCTACACACGCTGCTCGGAGGCTGACCATGTTCCTGTCGGGGCGCGCACGAATGTCGGTACTGGCACTCACCGCCGCTCTTGGTCCGCTGGCATGCAGCGGTACGCCGGCGGGTCCCGATATCGCGGTAGAGCACGCATGGGCCCGCCCGGTCGCCGCGCCGGCCAGCGCCGCGGGCGGCGGGTGGAACAGCGCCGTTTACGTCCAGATGGTGAACCGCGGACGCACCGCCGACCGCCTCATGGCAGCGAGCAGCGAGGCGGCAGCTGCGGTCGAAATCCACGAGAGCCGAGTGGAAGACGGCGTCATGCGGATGCGGCCGGTTGCCGGCGTCGCGCTCGCCGCAGGAGAACGGGTGACCCTCGAGCCGGGCGGCCTTCACATCATGCTGGTGGGTGTCACCCGCTCCCTCGCTGTCGGTGACACCATCGCCGTAACCCTGTCGTTCGAGCAGTCGGCCCCCCTGGCCATCCGGGTACCCGTGGAGCAGCGCTAGCCCTACGGCCTCGGCGCAACGCCGGGCTCCGGCGGCTCACTGGACGGCGTCCGATCCGCGGCCGCCCTGGCGACGCTTGGCGAAGGGCGGACATCTCCCACAATCCCACGCTCCGCAGACGCCTCCTTGACGGTTCCCTGACGGGCATCGCTTACCCTAGAGGGTCGCAGGTATCTGCCTACCTGATCACTCTCCACGTAAGGAGGACCTCCGGATGCGACGCCTCACGGCAGTACTCATTGGCTCCCTGCTGGTTCCTTGCGCCCTGCACAGCCAGAAGACCACGATCGAGATCGGCAGCGGTCTCGGCGTGAGCGTACTCACGAACAGCGGTACGCTCACGACAGTCAGCATTCCCGGTCCCGGGATCGGCGCCCTCGGCTTGATCGGGTCGGCACCCCTCTACGCCTCGTTCTACTTCGGGGGCGGCGTGATGGTCCAGCCTGAGATTGCGTTCCGGCTGCTGACCGGTGAGGGCTCGACGCTCACCACGCTCGGCCTCGTCGCCAATGCGGGCTATGCCTTCAGCGGCGCGGATCGTAACTCAGTGTTCGTCGCCGCCACCGGTGGCTGGCAGTGGATCGACACCGAGGGGAGCTCCGAGAACGAGTTCGGGGCCGGCGGAAAGCTCGGGTACCGCGCCGTGGTGAACGAAGGCTTCGCCGTCACCGTCGAAGCCGGCTATCGCCGCTGGTTCGATTCCGAGCTGAACGAGATACTGTTCGGACTCCGCCTCGGCGGTGTCCTCTGACTACCCCCGTCTCCGACGGCTGAGCCCGGTCGTCGACCCGGACACGCGCCCCGCCGATCCACGGCGGGGCGCAACGCCGCATCCCTTTCGAGGCACCCCGACGACCCTCCCCTCGATGCGGGACCCGGACGGTTCTTGCGCTTCGGTTTTTGTTCGGTACTATTCCTTATCATGGCTGCCGATGACTCCCCACCGCGCCTCACGCGCCGCGAGGTGGATCGCTGGCTCTGTCTGCTGCAGGCCGAAGTCGCCGCGATTCTGAGGGGTCCGGCTGGTGAACTGCGGGCTCGGCTGGTGCTGATCGAGCGGCGTATCGCGCGCTGGCGCGAGCGCTTGGGGGTCCAGGACCGCTAGTGAGATGGGGTTACGCTTCGGCGCAGATCTTGCTTAATTGTGCGCTCGCCATGGATACGATACAGATACCCCCGCTCTCGTTTGACCGGTTCGCGCCCATCGTCGGCCGTACACGGGCCCGTCGCCTACGACATACGCTGGAGGATGCTCGCGATATCCTCGATGGCCGCGTCGTGTGGCACATCAACTCTACGCGCACCGGTGGTGGTGTCGCGGAGATGCTGCAGACCCTCATCGGATACGAGCGGGGCGCGGGCCTGGACGTCCAGTGGCTCGTGATCGAGGGCGACGCACCGTTCTTCGCGATCACCAAGCGGATCCACCACAATCTCCACGGCCGGAACGGCGACGGACGCGGCTTCTCCCAGGACGATCGAGACCGGTACCTGGCCGTATCCCGGCGCAATGCGCGCGATGTCTTGCGTGTGGTCCGTCCGGGCGATGTAGTGATCCTGCACGACCCGCAGACCGCCGGGCTTGCGGCGCCGCTCCGGCGTCACGGTGCCGTGGTCGTGTGGCGCTGCCATGTCGGCTGCAATGCGGTGAATGCCGCCGTACACCAGGCGTGGGCGTTCCTAGAGCCACTCCTCGAGCCGGCTCACGCGTACGTCTTCTCGCGTCCGGAGTACGTGCCTGCCTGGCTCCGCGACGAGTCGGTCTTCATCATGCCGCCAGCCATCGACGCGTTCTCCTCGAAGAACGAGCCAGTCAGTCGCGGCACCGTGCGCGCGATCCTGCGGCATGTCGGCCTGCTCGAGGGACGTGCGGCGGGCAGCGAACTGACCTTCACACGCACGGACGGGACCGAGGGTGTGGTGCGTCGCGGCGTGACCATCCACCAGACGGGACCGGTACCGGACTGGCGAACGCCGACGGTGACCCAGGTGTCCCGGTGGGATCCCCTCAAGGACATGCAGGGTGTCATGGACGGGTTCGCCGCCCGCCTCGAGCGTCTGGGCGACGCCCATCTCATCCTCGTGGGCCCGGACGTCAGCGGGGTCACCGACGATCCCGAGGGCGCGCTAGTACTCGAGGACTGTATCGCCCGCTGGGAACGCTTCCCACCGTCAGTGCGAGAGCGCATTCACCTCGTGATCCTCCCGATGGACGACGTCGAGGAGAACGCCATTATGGTGAACGCCATCCAGCGGCACTCCACCGTGGTGGTGCAGAAGAGCCTGGAGGAGGGATTCGGCCTTACGGTCACCGAGGCCATGTGGAAGGGTCGCGCCATCATCGCGAGCGCCGTCGGAGGCATCCAGGACCAGATCGTCCACGGCCGACACGGGCTGCTGCTCGAGGATCCGGCCGACGTCGAGGCATTCGGCGACGCCCTCGAGCGTCTATTGAGCAACCACGCGCTGGTCCGCCGGCTCGGTCGCAACGCGCGCAGACGTGCGGTCGCGCATTTCCTGGCACCGCGACGGCTCCGTCAGTTCGTGGACCTCATCTACGAAATCGAGGGCAGGACGCGGGAGACGCGCGCGGCCTGAGCGCCCCTGGCGGATCGCACCACGGTGCAGAGAACGGCGTCCGGCACAAGTCGGGCGCCGTTTCGCGTCGCGGTGGGCATTCCCGACGTCTGCGTCCCTGGTTCGAGCCCCTGTCCCCCCGGTAAGTTTCCAGACGAGCCCACAGGAGGTGCTCATGCGACCGCTCGCTCTCATCTGTGCAGCGGTGCTAGCCGCCTGCACCCTCCCCGAGCCACACGCCACGTCCACGGGGCCCAGCGCCGACGCTGCCGCGGCCTGGCTCGCCGACTACACGACCGCACTGAACGCCGGCGACCTCGATGCCACCATGGCCCTGTACGCGCCGGACGCGATGTCGATGCCCCCCGACGGTCCCGCCGTGAGCGGCACCGATGCGCTGCGCGACTGGTACGCGCCGGCGTTCACGGAGTACACCATGGAGCTCACCGCGGCCGTCGACGACGTCGTCGTCGCAGCCGATCTCGCGGTGCTGCGCGCCAGGTACGATCAGCAGTTGGTGCCGAAGGACGGCGGCGAGCCCATGACCCAGCTCGGCTCGTGGTTGATCGTGCTGCGCGCCACGGAAGACGGTTCGTGGAGGCTGTGGCGGGACATGTGGTCGGCAGTCCAGCCGGACGAACCACCGGCACCGTAGCTTCGCGCCAGGGCCGGTGCTCCTGACGGCGTCGCATTCTGGGCCGGCGCGATCGTCCCTGCCGGCGCGCCGGACCTCGGTTTCGTGCCGTATGTCCCGGGCCTGAGCAGCAGCCGGTCCTATCGCGGACCGTCGCACTCGCTCCTCGCTATCGGCGCGACGATCGTGGCTGCGCTGCTCGTGTGGAGCACCGGGATCGTACCGGTGGATGGATGGCACCTGGCCGCGTGGTCGCCGCGTTCCTGAGCCATCCTCTCTTGGGCCTCCTGACCACCGGCCCACGCAT
>JBDHDN010000140.1:0-8789 GCA_039591485.1 Gemmatimonadota bacterium | reverse complement strand
CGCGCCGCAGCACCGGTCCGAACACGTGTTCACGCAGCCACGCGGGAAGAGCCGCGTACCGCTCGACCCACTTGAAGGCGGCATAGCGGTCGAATCCGGCGAAGATCTCATCACCTCCGTCGCCGCCCAGCACCACCTTCACGTGCGGGGCCGCGAGCGCCGCGGCCTCGTACTGGCAGGCGGCGATCGGGTCGGACGGCTCGTCCATGCATCGGACGAGTCGTGGAAGCCCGTTGAGCAGCTCGTGTCCGACGGAGCGTTCCTCGTGCGTCGTGTCGAGGTGCCGTGCGACGCGCCGCGCGTGGGGGCGTTCGTCGAATCCCTCGATGTCGGAGCCGACACAGAACGTGCGGATCCGCTCGGGATTCTGTCGGACCATGGCCGCGACTACTGTACTCGAGTCGATCCCGCCCGACAGCAGTCCGCCGACCGGCACGTCGCTCACCATGTGGGCCCGCACGGCATCGTCGAGACGCGCCGCAAGCTCCTCGATCCACTCCGCATCCGAGCGTGCGGCCGCATTGGGGAACTCGGGCTCCCAGTAGCGCTCGATCCGAATCTGCCCACAGCGCCACTCGAGCCAATGACCCGCCGGCAACTTGCGGACGCCGCGGATCATGGTGAGCGGCGGGGGGATGAAGCGTTGCGCCAGATAATAGTCCACTGCGGCGTGCTCCGGCACACTGGGAACGTCGCCGTGTGCGAGCAGGCTCTTGATCTCCGACGCGAACAGAAAGCGGTCGCCAAGCACCGAGTAGAAGAACGGCTTCTGGCCGAATGGGTCGCGCGCGGCGAAGAGCCGCTGGTGACGACGGTCCCAGATCGCGAAGGCGAACATCCCCCGCAGTCGGAGCAGCCCCGCCGGTCCACGTGCGAGCATGAGGTTGACGAGAACCTCGGTGTCCGTTCTGGTGCGGAACCGCATGCCGTCGGCCTCGAGTTCGGTGCGAAGCTCGGCGTGGTTGTAGATCTCGCCGTTGAACGTGATCCACAGGCTCCCGTCCTCGCTCGCGATGGGCTGGTGCCCATGGGCGAGGTCGATGATCGCCAAGCGCCGGTTACCCAGGCAGGCCACGTCGTCGGAGTGGAATCCCTCGTCGTCCGGCCCGCGATGCGCGATGGCGTCGGCCATGGCGCGCACGCGCTCACGCTCGCGCGCGACGTCGCCCCCGATCACCCCGCAGATGCCGCACATCAGGCGGGCTTCCGGCAGAACGCCATGAGGTGCCATCCCCAGCGCTGGATCCAGCGCCGTGGCACGGCTCGAACAGCCGGTACCAGCGCGCGATTGTAGATGGCACCCTTGATTCCGCTGTGCAGGCGGCTCGGGACGGGAAAGCGCTCCGCCACGATGGTGCGCTGTGCGAAGGGGGAGAGCATGCCGTCCAGCTCCGAGCGGCTCACGAGCCGGAACACCGGCGCATCGCTGTGCTCGAGGCCGACGCGCAGGCCGCGCGACAGCCAGGCGAGCCAGGAATGCCGATTGTAGGCCATGAACACCGCCTCTCCTCCGGGACGCAGGACGCGGTACGTCTCCCGCACGATCCCCGACGGATCCGGAGCGTACGGCAGCACGCCGTGGCAGTACACCACGTCGACGGCCCCGTCGGCAAACGGGAGGTCCGTACCGTCGGCGACCGCGAAGCGGCCGGCGAGCCCCCGGTGTCCGAAGTGCCGGCGGGCGAGATCGATGGCGGCATCGGCGAGGTCTACACCTACGACCCGCGCGCCGCCGGCTGCGAAGCGTGCAAGGTCGATGCCCGCGCCGCATCCGATCTCGAGGACTGCCTGATCGCGGTATCCCGCGAAGTTCACGAGGCGCGGCAAGTAGTCCAGCTTGTCGAACCGATACTCCTCGAGGTCGTCGAAGAATCCAGCCGATCCCACCGGATGCGTGGTCACGTGGGCGTCGTGGATCCGTGTGTTCCAGTAGTCCCGGACTGTCCGGACGTCCGTACCCCCTCCGGCGACCGCCGCCGCCGCCCTCATGGGGTACCTCCCGATGCCACGGCGACCGTCCGCTTGAGCCCCGTCTCGAGATCCGTCGCGGCACGGAAGCCGAGTGCCGCGGCCGCGGCAGACGTGTCGAACGCGTTGTCGTTTTCGAAGAAGGCCAGGCTCCGACGTGACAGCGGCGGCTCGCGGCCCGTCACCCCAAAGGCCAGTTCCGCCCCCCACCCGAGTGCGTGGGCCAGCCAGTGGGGCAGGGAGCGGCTCGGCACCGGCGCGGCGAGCACGTGAGCACAGCAGTCGACCAGCTCGCGTAGCGTGACGGGCCGGGGACCTGCCACGATGAAGCTGCGTCCTCGCGCGTCGGCGCCAGCGGATGCCGCGAGCAGGAACGCGTCCACGGCGTCGTCGACGTAGATCGGGTGACGCAAGTTCGAGCCGTCGCCGACGTAGACGAAGCGACCCTTGCGGACACTGCGCAGCAGTTTCGCCGTCCGCGGGCACCCGGGTCCGTACACCCAGGCGGGTCGCAGGATCACGACGTCCATGCCCAGCTCGTCCGCCCGCTGCCGAGCGGCTGCCTCTCCCGCCAGCTTGGTGCGCTCGTAGTCGTTCTCAGGGTGTTTCGGCGAGTCCTCCTGCGCGGGCGGGTCGGCAACGTGCCCATAGACGCCGACGCTGCTGGTGTGGATGAGCCGGCGCACACCCGCGTGGTAGCATGCCGAGACCAGGTCGGCGGCCGCAGCGACGTTCACGGCCTGGAACTGCTCGAACGAGGCGTGCACCGACAGGTGCACGCTCGCCAGGTGAAACACCGTGTCGACACCTTCGAGCAGGCCGGCGAGGCGCCCACCCTCGCGTACGTCGACCTGCTCGTAGCTGAGCCCGTCGACTGCGAGCGCAGTGGGCATCGGCTGCACGTCGATGGCGCGGACACCGCAGCCGTCGCGGGCCAGCCTCCGGGCCAAATGGATCCCGATGAAGCCAGCCGCGCCGGTGACGACGACGATGGGCTGCCCGGTCATCGGGGCTTCCGAGCCGCGACGGCGACGGCATACCCGCCGCGCCCCGGGATCAGCACGTCGAGCGCGGACACGGTACGGATGATCGGGTAGATCGTCGAGTACAGGCGATAGCTCTTGCCGACGGACTTGAGCTCACCGGAGGTCGTGGGGGCAATGTGCCCGGAATCGGACTGCGTGCCCTCCCGGCGGGACAGCAGCTTCACGTAGGCGAAGTTGATCGCAAACTCGACGAGCTCGGTGAAGAATCGGGAGTAGGCGCCCCGCGACTCCGGGTGCAGGCCCGCCCCGTCGAGCTGCGCCTCGAGCTGGCTTGCGGTGTAACCCTGCACGACGTGGCCGTACTGTGCCGGGCGCATGCCGAGCCATCGCTTCAGCACGGCGACGGGGAGGTGGGTCGCGCCGTTGGGCGTTGTGACGACCACGAGCCCGCCGGGGGCCACGATCCGGGCCAGCTCCCGGTTGAGTGGCGCAACGTCGGCGAGATGCTCATGCACGTCGATGACGACGACGCGGTCGAACGTCCCCGCAGCGAACGGGAGCGCTGCCGGGTCGGCGTGGTGCACGGGCTCGCCCAGCAGTGCCGCGATCTCGGGAATCGCGTCCTCCTCGACATCCGCCCACGTCCACCGGCCGCCGGCCTCCCTGAACTTGTAGTTCATCGCGCCGTTGTTGTCGCCACAGGTCAGTAGCAGGCAACGCTCGTCGGTCGCCGATCCGATCATACGCAGTAGCAATCGCACCTTCTGCTGCTTCTTGAGCGACCGCTCGAACATGCGCAGTTGCCAGGGCTGCTCTGCGGGGGTCATCCTGCCTCCTGGCTGGCGACGAGCGGACGCTCGGCGACACGGCGGGCGAGTGCGCCGAGCGAGAGTTCGAGGCTGATCAGGCACCAGAGTCGATGCGCGTGATTCTCCCGGCCCGCCAGGTGCTCGGCGACGAGCCGGCCGACCCGATCCGGGTCGAACCACCCCCGCTCGCGCACGCGCTCGGGTGCCAGCACGTCGGTGAGCATGGAGCGCAGTGGCCCCCGCAACCAGTTCTTCATGGGGATGCTGAACCCTTCCTTGCCGCGGTGCAGGATCCGGTGCGGCAACTCAGACTGGAATGCCTGCTTCAGGATCCGCTTCGTCGTCCCGCCGCTCAGCTTCCACTCGGCGGGGATGGTCATGGCAAACTGTGCGAACTCCGGTGCGAGGAACGGCACCCGTGCCTCGAGGGACACCTGCATGGATGTGCGATCGAGCTTGACGAGAATGTCGTCCGGGAGGTAGCCGGTCACGTCGGCATACAGTTGTCGCTGCAGTCCGGTGAAGCCGGCCGCCTCCCCCTCGCCGAGCCGCGCACGGTAGTACTCGAAGCAGTCGCGGCCGGCTAACTCTTTGCTGAAGTGCTCGCCGTACATGGCGCGGCGCTCGGCGAGGTCCCAGAAGACCCACCACCGTGCGTGCTCCAGGTCGGCTGGTCCGCGCAGGCCGGCGGCAAAACGCTTCGCTTTGTTGACGACCCCCTTCTTGGCCTCCGTCGGGGGTAAGCCCGCCAGCAGGTGATCGACCCAGTGCCATCCCGCCCCGCGCGTGATCCAGCGGAGTCGATGTGCCCAGCGGTGCGCACGATAGTGGTCGTATCCAGCGAACAGCTCGTCGCCGCCGTCCCCTGATAGGGCGACTGTCACCTCCTCACGGGCCAGGGCCGAGATGAGGTACGTGGGGAAGGCAGACACGTCGGCGAACGGCTCGTCGAACGCGTCCGCCATCCGCTCGGCGAGCCCTACGACCTGGGGGGTCACCGTCTCCTCCCGGTGTCCCGTTCCGAATCGGGTAGCGACGAGCCTCGCGAAGTCGAGCTCGTTGTAGCTCCGCTCGGCGAAGCCGAGCGAAAACGAGCGGACGCGATCGGGACTCTCGGCAGCCATCAGGGCGACGATGATGCTCGAGTCAATGCCGCCCGACAGGAATGCTCCGAGCGGAACGTCGGACAGCAGCCTGCGGCGCACGGAAACGCGCAACCGCTCCCGCAACCCCGCAGCGGCGTCGCCGGGACTCGATGGGGGCGTCGTGCCGCCCTGCAGTTGCCAGTAGCGACGGGATTCGGGTGTCGTCGCCCGGCGATACCTGACAGTGGTCCCGGCCGCGAGCTTCCGTATCCCGCGGACGATCGTCCGGGGTGCCGGGACGAACTCGTACGTCATGAAATCGTCGACGCTCTCCAGGTCCCACGCAATGTCGATCCAGGGAGCCTCGACGACCGTCTTGAGCTCCGAACCGAAGACCACGCCCTCCGGACCCTCATGGACGTAGAGCGGCTTGATACCGAGTTGATCGCGACCGAGGCACAGTTCCTGGCTCCGGGTGTCCCACACGGCGAAGGCGAACATGCCGTCGAACCGCCCTGCGCATGCCGGACCCCACTGCTCGAAGGCGTGCGCGATGACCTCGGTGTCGCTGCGGGTCCGAAACCGATGTCCGAGCGCCTCGAGTTCCCGCCGGAGATCGGGATGGTTGTAGATCTCGCCGTTGAAGACGACCTGCACGGAGCCGTCCTCGTTGGCCATGGGCTGCCGGCCTCCGGCAAGATCGATGACGCGCAGCCGCCGAGTGCCGATCGCGAGGTCGCCCTCGATCCACATCCCCTCCTCGTCCGGGCCGCGGTGCGCGATGGAATCGAGCATCCTGGCCGCGAGCGCGCGGCTCGCGGGACGACCGCTGCGGTAGTTCCAAAATCCCGCGATCCCGCACACGTCAGGAATCTGCCTGGCCGAAGAAGCAGACTGCCCGGCGGAACCGGACACCCGCTGCGCGCGGTCCGGGGGCCGCCCATGACCCGGGGTGGAAGCGACAGTTGTCAGGTATCGCTGACAATCAGACCCTCGCTGCGTGCGCGTGTGCCTTTGTCCCCAGTGCCGGCATTCGTTGCTGCCGCCGGAATTCGTACGGGTGCTCCCCGCCGCGGCGTCGGGGTGCCTGCCGGCGGTGGGCTCCTCGGGCGTGTGGTGGGGGCAAGGAGCATACCCCTGTCAGACTGGCCGCTCCCACCCGTCAGCGTGTATCATGCGCCCCAGCACGTCTGGCAAGGTATGCGTGTGTTGCATTGACGCAACAATGTGCGCGCGGCGCTGACCGTTCAAGCGCGAATCGGAGGGGGCGGATCGCGGTCGGGCAACTGCGGAGGGCAGACTACTGATCCGGTCTCGCGTCTAGAACGGCCTGGGCGGTGTGCGTCACCGCGGGTGACGCGTGGCCGCATGGACCGAGCTCGGTGCGTCGCCAGATCAGGTCGTCGGCGGTTTGCGCCATCTCGGCATCCCGGCCGTGGAGCAGTTGCGCCAGGATCACCGGTGACTCGGGAGTCACGCGCGTGTTCCAGGCGGGATCGCCGTGACGGTACGCAAGCACCCGCTCGAAGTCGCTCCCGTGCGACCGCACCACGTGTCGGAGCGATTCCGCGTCCAGTTCCGTGCGCCAGCGCCCGCGGGCTTCGCTCTCGAGCGCCGCAACCGACTGGCGGGTTGGGAATGCTGCCGCAAACCGATCCGGATCTTGCCGCCCGTCGCCGCGACCCAGATAGCGACAGACCCGATCGACCACCTGTTCCGCCACGCGACGTCCGGTCGTGTACTTCACGGCGAGCACCGTGAACGCACCGGGCACGCCGTGCCGCGCGTGGTCGATGATGCGCTGGCGGCTCATGAGCAGTACGGATCCGTGAGGGGTGAGCGCCCGGGCCGGTAGCAGCCCGCGATGAGTCAGGAGCACGTCGTCGCGTGTGAACGGACGCTCACCGGGCCACGCGCGATTGAGTTCCTCGAGGAAGGTGGCGGTGGCCGATTGCACGTCCGAGTCCAGGAGCCGAGCGGGATCGCCGGTGTAGGGATAGTGGCCGGTGCCGATCATCGTGCGCCCGCGCCACGGAACGAAGAACAACTGACGTCCTGCGCCGGCGCCATCGACCCGTTCGCCGAGCGCAAATGCCGCCGAATGTCCGAGCCCCCGCACGAGGACGTTGACGGCAACGGACCAGTTGGCGGGCGGTGGCAGTGTCGTATCGAGCAGCCGGCTGCCAACGAACTCCACGCCGGGACCGGCGGCGTTGACCACGGTTCTTGCCCGAACGGAGAACGCCTCGTTGCCGACCAGGTCTTCAGCGACGATACCTGCCAGCCGCTGCTGCTCCCAGATGCGATCGCGGAAGCCGACGTAGTTCAGCACCACTGCGCCGTGACGGGCAGCTGCCTTCACGACCTCGAGTGTGAGCCGCTCGGGCGAGTACATCAGTCCGTCGTAGAACACCACGCCGCCCGTGAGCCCGGCCCGGGGGATCTCGGGCACACGGTCGAGTACTTCGCCGGGCGAGAGTACGCGGCCGGCGGGCAGCTTCCGGTCGGGCGCGGTTCCCTGGTTCCGGTCGAACGATATGGCATCGTTGACGGCCAGCGCGAGCTGCAGGAGACGGCGGTTCCGCACCCCGAAGCCGTACGTGGGAACGATCACGGGAAGCGGATCCACCAGGTGGGGTGCGACGCGAAACCACATGCGGCGCTCGCGGATGGACTCCCGCATCCGCCGCAGGTCGAGCCGCTGAAGGTAGCGCAGGCCACCGTGCACGATCTTGAGACTGTTTCCCGACGTGCGGTGCCCGAAGTCGCCCTGCTCGATGAGAGCCACGTCGAGTCCGCGGATGGCGGCGTCGAGCGCCGCACACGCACCGACGATACCTCCACCGACGACGATCACGTCGAAGGTACGGTCGCGCAGATCCGCAACGCGTCGCTCGAGCACCGAGCGCGATGGATCGGTCATGCTGATCGGCATCAGGTTGCGGAACGCCGAGCGGCCGCATCGCGAACCTGCGCGAGCACCGCGGCGAGGGTCTCGAGGTATCGGTCCTTGCCGTAGCGCTTCACGGCGACGAGCGCTGCCGCGTCCGCGAGACGGCGGGCTCGCGGGGGATCGGCGAGGACACTCAGGATCCCGTCCGCTACCCCGTCGGCGGTCGGAGGCACCAGGGCCGCGGTCGTGTCGTCCAGCACCTGGGTGTGCGAGCGAATGGCGGTCGCGACGATGGGGCGCCCGGCTCGGAGGTACTGGTAGATCTTCAGCGGCGTATTGGTGCCTTTCGACCGGGTGGTCACGAGCACGTCGGCCATCCGGAGATACTGGAATACCTCTGTGGGAGCGACGGCCGGTACGAACACGAACCCGTGCGCAACGTCCGCGGCCCGGCACTCCTCCCTGAGTTGGGCGATCTGATCGGTCGTCCCGCCAACCAGTACAAAGCGCGCGTCGGGCATCCGCTCCAGGACCGCCGGCGCCGCCGCGACGAGCATGCCGAGTCCCTGGTACGCCTCCAGTGTGCCGGTGTAGACGACGGCCGGCCCGTCGCCGAGTCCCAGCCGGTCGCGCAGCGCGCGGATGTCGGCATCGCACACGGCTGGGGGGTCGAAGTCGAGCGTGTTCTCGATCACGGCCACCGGCCCACCGTATCCCAGGGTTCCGAGGTAAGCACCCAATTCCGGGCAGATCGCGATCACTCCGTCCGCGCCGTCCAGGGTGTACCGCTCGAGTCGTCGGAAGGCCCACACCACCGGAGACCAGTTGAACTTGCCGAAGTTGGCGAACTGCTGGGGAAGGCTGGAATGCATGTCGTACAGATGCGGCAGCGCGGCCGTGCGCGCGAGCCGCGCACCGAGCATACCCGCCTCCTCGTGCGTATGCAGAAGATCGTACGCACTGTGAGCGGCAAGCGCGCTGGCCGTGCGGAAGAGGGGAGCGTCGAGCAGCAGCTTGGCGAACGACGGCCCAATGGGGACATCGCGGA
>JBDHDN010000139.1:0-8798 GCA_039591485.1 Gemmatimonadota bacterium | reverse complement strand
GCTCCACTTCCCAGTCGGTCTTGGTGGACCCGGGAGGGATGGTCAGGTCGTCGTCGGGACCGCACAGGGCGGTGGTGGACTTGAAGAACACAACGGGTTCTGGGGGCATCGTGGCGCCCGTCTCGCGCACGTGACCGGCGTAGTTGAGCCCGATGCAGACGATCTTGGATGGCCGCGCGATGCACGGGCCGAGTCGCACGCCCTCCATGACCCTGGGGCAGCGCGCGGCGTTCCTTGCCAGCCATTGCTCCAGCCGTGCCACGCCGTCGTCGGCAAAGAAGGACTCGTTCCAGTCCTCACCGAACCCGCTGGCGTCGATGCGCCTGCCATCGGGGAGGAGGACGCCCGGGCGCTCGCGATCACGCTCGCCGAACCGGATCAGCTTCACCGCGCCTCCACAGTCAGGTGTTGAGCCTCAGGAACCCGCCGTCGATCGGGTAGTCGGTGCCGGTAGCGAACGCCGCCTCGTCCGAGCAGAGGTAGACGGCCAGGTCGGCGATTTCCTGCGGGGTCCCCATCCGGCCGATCGGTTGCGTGGCTGAGAGCTTGGCAAACATCTCCTCCTCTCGGCCGGGATAGTTGGCCCTGAGGAAGCCGTCCACGAATGGCGTGTGCACGCGCGCAGGCGAGATCGATACGACACGAACGTTGTGCTGAGCGTAGTCCTTGGCCACCGAGTAGGTCATCGCGAGCACGGCTCCCTTGGACATCGAGTAGGCGAAGCGGTCCGCGATCCCCACCGACGCGGCAACCGAGGCCATGTTGAGGATGACGCCGCCGCCCTCCTGTTTCATGGGTCCGATGCAGGCGTGCATACAGTGGTAGACGCCCTTCACATTCACCCGGTAGATGCGGTCGAAGTCATCGGCGTTCGTGGTCTCGACGTTACCGACGTGCGCGATACCGGCGTTGTTCACGAGGATGTCGATCCGTCCCTCCCGGTAGATGCCACCGAACACCCGCTCGACTTCCGCACCATCGGTCACGTCGCAGCGGTGAGCCGTCGCCACACCCTCGGCCTCTGTGATCGCGCGCGCCGTCATCTCCGCGGCGTTCTCGCTTACATCCAGGATATGCACGACGGCGCCGCGGTCGGCGAAGGTGTGGGCGATGGCCTGACCGATGCCGCTTGCCCCACCGGTTACCACGGCGCGCCTTCCGTCAAGGCGAAAGATGGGTCTACTCACGGTACGGGTCCTCTCCCTCTACCGGTGCCGGTCACCGCAGCTCGAGCGCCACCACCGATCTTGGAGGCAGCTCGAGCGTCAACTGATGCCCCATCAGGCGGGCGCCGTGGAAAGCCACCGGATGCAACCTGTCGGGGTCCTCGAAGGTATTGTGCGCGCTCATCGCGGCAGCCGTCAGGATCCGGCCGCCCACGGTCGCGATGCTGGTGCCGCGGATGTCCGCCTCAATGGAGTGGGAGGTGTTCGGATCCAGGTTCACCAGCGTGACATGGATCGCCCCCGTACTGTCGCGCGACGCGGAGCTGTGAACCGCAGGGACACTGTCGTCACCGAACGCATACGTGCCGTGTTCCAGCGAGAGGGGCAACAGCGTGGCCTCGTGATGGGGCGTGAACATCTCGAAGACGTGATACGTGGGCGTCAGGATCATCCGATCGGCATGCGTCAGGACCATCGCCTGTAGCACGTTCACCATCTGGGCGATGTTGGCGCCACGGATCCGATCGGCGTGGTTGTTGAACAGGTTCAGGCTGTACGCAGCGACGACCGCGTCGCGCAGAGTGTTCTGCTGGTAGAGGAAGCCCGGGTTGGTGCCCGGCTCGACGTCGTGCCACGTACCCCACTCGCCGATGATGAGTGCCACGCGCTGCTCTGGGTCGTAGCGATCCATGATGGCGGAATGGCGCTCGATGAACTGCTCCATCCGCACCGTGGCCCGCATCATCGCGAACCACTCGGCCTCACCGAACTCGGTGGCGCTTCCCTTGCGAGCCCACGTGCCTGCGAGACTGTAGTAGTGGAGATCCAGTCCGTCGATGGCCCAGCTTGCCTCCCGCATGACCGTCTCGGTCCAGGCGTAATCCCCCGAGTTGGGGCCCGTCGCTACGCGAAACGGCCGCACATTGTCGTAGCCTCGGAGGAACGTCTGGAATCTTCGGTAAACGTCGGCGTAATACGCCGGCGTCATGCTGCCACCGCATCCCCAACTCTCGTTCCCGACTCCCCAAAACCGCACGCCCCACGGTTCATCCCGACCGTTGGCTCGGCGCAGATCGGCCATCGGGCTCGTTCCCGGGAAGTTCACGTACTCCCACCAGTCGGCCATCTCCTGCACCGTGCCGCTCCCGACGTTCCCCACGACGAAGGGCTCGGCACCGATGCGTGCGGCGAGCTCGAGAAACTCGTGCGTGCCGAAGCTGTTGTCCTCAGTGACGCCGCCCCAGACGGTGTTCACGATGGTGGGGCGTCCCTCCCGCGGCCCGATTCCGTCCTTCCAGTGGTAGTAATCCGCGAAGCACCCACCCGGCCACCGGATATTGGGCACCCGGATTCTCTTGAGTGCGTCAATGACGTCGTCCCGGAAATGCCATTCTCCCGTGCCGGAGGTGGTCCACACCCCATCGTAGATGCCCCTCCCGAGGTGTTCTGCAAACTGGCCGTAGATGTGGCGGCTGATCGTGACCCTGCCGAGATCCGCGTTGACTACGAGCTTGAGCGGCTGACGTGGTGTCTGTTGTGCCTGGGCGGCGGGCACGAGGATGACTGCCGACGCGATCAGCAAGGCGGTCATGTGTCGCATCATTCTCCAGCCTCCCGTCATCGAGTGAGCCCTGAAGTCACCTACAGCGTCCACCCCTTTCGACAGTCAGGGTTGAGGTAGTCCTCGGGGATACTCGTGTTCGTGACCTGCCCGGAGCATGGATCGATTTCGAAAACCTGCGACGTCCGTACCACCACGTTGCCAAGCAGGACCCTCCTCGGTGAGCGGGCCGGAGTGCAGCGCGAAGTCCGATCCCGCGGCGCCACCCGCCGCCATGTCACGCACGAAGGTGCGTCGGAGGATTTCGTGGGACACGAGGGCTCCTTGGCGGCGGGGGAACTCGCTGCCAACGCCACAAGTATGCGCCACTGGAGAGGGGGCTGCCAGGGATGACAGTCCGCTGGGTTGATGACGCGGCGGCGAGCCCGCCGGGGACGCCGGGACACTCAGAACAAGCGGTGCCTGCGCCTACCGCTCTCCCGCCCACGCGGGGCCGTCGGGGTAGGCGTATACACCTAGGGACTCGGGCTTCATCGTGATGCTGTAGCCGGGTGCCATCGGTACGAGGTAGCGGCCGTTCCGGATGACCACCGGATCCACGAAATGCTCGTGGAGGTGATCGACATACTCGACGACGCGGTGCGCGAGTGATGCGCTCACACAGAGGTAGTCGAAGATCGCGAGATGCTGCACGTACTCGCACAGACCCACGCCGCCGGCGTGGGGACAGACGGGGACGCCGTACTTGGCTGCCATGAGCAGGACTGCCAGGACTTCGTTCACACCGCCGAGGCGGCAGGCATCGATCTGGCAGAAGCCGAGGGCGTTGGCCTGAAGCAGTTGCTTGAAGATCACCCGGTTCTGGCACTGCTCACCGGTGGCGACGCGGACTGGCGCGATGGCGCGCGCGATGGCGGCGTGGCCCAGCACGTCGTCCGGACTCGTCGGCTCCTCGATCCACCACGGGTCGAACGGCGCCAGCTCGCACATGCTCGCAACGGCCTCGTCGACGTCCCAGCGCTGGTTGGCATCCATCATGAGCTTCCGGACGGGCCCGATCTCCTCGCGAACCAGCGCCGCGCGGCGGACGTCGTCGCCAAGGTCCTCTCCCACCTTGAGCTTGAAGTGCGTCCACCCGGCCGCGATTCCCTCACGGCAGAGGCGGCGGATCTCCTCGTCCGAATACCCGAGCCACCCGGCGGAGGTCGTGTACGCGGGATACCCGTCGCGGACGAGCTCCGCCTCCCGCACGGCGCGGGTCGGCGCGTTCCGCCTCAGGATCTCCAGTGCCTCCTCGGGCGTGATCGCATCGGTGACGTAGCGGAAGTCGATGCAGGCCACGAGTTCCTCGGGCGCCATGTCCGCGAGGAGCCGCCATAGCGGCTTGCCCTCCACCTTCGCATACAGATCCCACACGGCGTTCACGAGCGCTGCGGTGGCGAGGTGCAGTACCCCTTTCTCGGGTCCCACCCAGCGGAGCTGCGACTCGCTCGTGAGCCGGCGCCAGAACCCTCGCATGTCGGCGCGGATGCCCTGCAGCGTCAGTCCGGTCACGAGCGGCGCCAGGGCCCGGACGGCAGCCACGCAGAGCTCGGTGCCGCGCCCGATCGTGAACGTGAGTCCGTGCCCCTCGATCCCCTTCGGGTGGTCGGTGCGGAGGATGACGTACGCGGCGGAGTAGTCGGGATCCGGATGCATGGCGTCGGACCCGTGGCGGCCGCGGGACGTGGGGAAGCGGATGTCGAGCGCGTCGATCCCGGTAATGGTGGTCATGTCAATCGAGCGCCGCGCTGATCTTGAACACATAGGCGTACGGACTCGGCATGCCTCGCGGTGACATCAGGGGAGGCTCGATGACGAGTGATTGTCCCTCGACGTGCCACGAGATCGGGTTCACGAAGCCGAGCAGCGAGACCGACGTCCCTTCATCCGGACCGATGCCGTCGATCCGTACGTTTCCGTCCGGCCATGCGAGCACGTGAGCGTAGAGGGTCCTCCCCCTCCGCGTGTAGCGTACCTCCGAACCAGCCCCGGCATCGGTTCGCCGAGCATTTCCCGCGAGCCACGGCTGCGTTCCGAAGATCGCCTCACCGTTGACCGCGAGCCACGACCCGATGTCTCGCAGCCGCTGTTGCATGATCACGGGGATCCGTCCGTCGGCGGTTGGGCCGATGTTGAGCAGGAGGTTCCCGCCGCGGCTGACCACGTCGATCAACTCGTGCACCAGCTCCTGCGACGTGCGGTAGTGCTCGAGGTTCTCGGCCCGGTTGAACCCGTAGGAGCGTCCCATTCCTCGACTCTCTTCCCATGGGTGCTCCGCGCCGATCCCCTCAACGTCCTGATACTCGCTGGAGTAGTAGTCGCCGTGGTGCCCCGGCATGCCCTTGGCCCACCGGTCGTTCACCACGACTTCGTCCTTGTTCGGAGCGTTATTGTAGAGCCACGCCAGGAACTCCCGAGTGTGCCAGAAGTCCTCGCTTTCGTCCCACTCCCCGCCGTCCGCGAAGATCACCGCCGGCTGGTACGCCGTCACCAGCTCCTGCAGTTGCGGGATGACGTGCTCGTCGACATAGCGATCGAGGGGGATCCCGTACTTCTCCATTGCCTCCTGCGGGATGAAGCGTCCGCTCGGCGTGCGAGCGGTCCGATTGGTCTCCCATTCGATCAGGGAGTAGTACAACCCCATCCGCAGGCCCCGCTCCCGCACTGCCTCGGCAAGCTCGCCCACGAGGTCACGGTGCGGCCCGACATCCATGCTGTTCCAGCCCCGTTTGAATGGGCTTTGCGTCGGCCACAGGCAGAAGCCGTCGTGGTGCTTGCTGGTGAGCACCACATACCGGGCTCCGGCCCCGGCAAATAGTCCCGCCCAGAAGTCCGGATCGAACAGTGCGGCCGTGAACATGGGCGCGAAGTCGCGGTATTCGAAATCGGTACCGTAGGTCCGTTCGTGGAAGTCCTCCTCGCCCTTCAGTTCGCCCATCACCCGTGCATAGTACCACTCCGCGTACGAAGCGTACCGCCCCTCCCGAACTCTGATCCAGGAAGGCACCGAGTACACCCCCCAGTGGATGAAGATGCCGAACTTCGCGTCCTGGAACCACGCGGGAATCGGTCGCGCGTCCAGCGACTCCCACGTCGGCTCGTAGGCCTGTGCGCCGAGCGACGAGGCAGATGACGAGGTGAGTGCGGCAGCCACCAGCAGCAGCCAGACGCAGTGTGACGATGTTCTCACGGAGCGCACCTCACGGGGCAAACGTGGATTCGGAGCGAAGGTCGGCGGCGGTGGCGTACTGGCGCCCAAGATACATCCCGACGACTTTATCCTGCCAGGCTGGGCGATGAGGCCTCGCGACCGATGGAGAGACAGCATGCTCAAAGGCATATCACCCGTGCTGAGCCCCGAGTTGCTCAAGGTGCTCGCGGAGATGGGCCACGGCGACGAGATCGTGCTGGCCGATGCGCACTTCCCCGGCCACTCCGTGAACCTGCGCACAGTGCGAGCCGACGGAGTGTCCATCGCGAGACTGCTCGATGGTATCGCGCCGCTGTTCCAGCTGGATACCTACGACCAGCCCCTCGTGATGATGCAGCCGGTCGAGGGTGACGCGCTCGATCTCGCGGTCGAGCGGGACTACATGGCGGCCATCCGCGCCCATGCGCCCAACGCGCCGAACCCGATGCGTGTCGACCGGTTCGCGTTCTACGACCGGGCTCGGAAGGCCTACGCCGTGGTGATGACCGGCGAGGTGCGCACGTACGGCAACGTGCTTCTCAAGAAGGGCGTCACGCCATGAGCGAGGCCGCCGCGACGGTTGCCTCGCAGAGCGGCCGTGGAACCGGCCGGCTGGTTACGGGTGACATCCTCGTCCCGTTCGTGCTCGTCACGATCCTGTTCCCGCTGTGGGGGTTCGCCAACGACGTCACCAATCCGATGGTGAAGGCGTTCTCGCGGGTCCTCATGATGAGCAACTTCGAAGGATCGCTGGTCCAGTTCGCCTTCTACGGTGGCTACTTCGCGATGGCGTTCCCGGCAGCGCTGTTCATCAAGCGCTATTCCTACAAGGCCGGGATTCTGGTTGGACTCGGGCTGTATGCAGGCGGCGCGCTGCTGTTCATCCCCGGCAGTCTCGCCATGGTGTTCTGGCCGTTCCTCGTGGCGTACTTCATCCTCACATGCGGGCTCTCCTTTCTCGAGACGGCGGCCAATCCGTACATCCTCTCCATGGGTTCCCCGGAGACCGCGACGCGCCGCCTCAACTTCGCCCAGTCGTTCAACCCGATGGGCTCGCTTCTCGGGATGTTCGTGGCGCAGCAGCTCATTCTGGCGCGGCTGAGTCCGGCCACCGCTGCCGAGCGTGCGGCCATGGGTGTCGAGCAGCTCAAGGGCCTGACCGCCCAGGACCTCGCCGTCGTGCGGGTGCCGTACGTGGGAATCGCCTTCGTGATCGCCGTGATATTCGCCGCCATCGCGCTCACGCAAATGCCGAGGTACGGCGAGGACGACCGATCGCTCAACGTCGGCCCGACACTGCGGCGGCTCGTCGCAAACAAGCGGTACGTCGAAGGCGTGGTTGCGCAGTTCTTCTATGTCGGTGCGCAGATCATGTGCTGGACCTTCATCATCCATTACGCGACGATGGAGCTCGGACTGAGCGAGGTGGCGGCGCAGGGCTACAACATCGCGGCGATGGTCATCTTCGTCACCAGCCGGTTCATCTGTACCTTCCTGCTCAAGTACGTCAGCCCGGGGCGTCTCCTGATGGTGCTGGCGATGGCCGGAGGCACGCTCACGCTGGGGACCATCCTGATCCAGGGCATGGTCGGGCTCTACTGCCTGGTGGGGATCTCCGCGTGCATGTCGTTGATGTTCCCGACGATCTACGGCATCGCCCTGCGCGGGCTCGGAGAGGACGCCAAGCTCGGCGCGGCGGGTCTCATCATGGCCATCCTGGGCGGCTCGGTGATGCCGCCGCTCCAAGGGGCGATCATCGATCTGGGCTCCATCGACGTGGGCGCCTTCTCGCTGGCGGCGGTGCGCGCGTCCTTCATGCTCCCGCTGATCTGCTTCGCCGTGATCACCCACTATGGGTGGCGTGCGGCGGGGGTGCACGAGGCCAACTGATCAGCGAGTATGCAGTCCTGACTGCGGCAAGGGGAGCGAATCGAACTGTGGTGTGGTCAGTGGGTGGATCGCCGGACCGTACCATAGCCTCATCCGAAGCGAAAGACTCGAAATGTGTTGTCGCCGCAACGGTTGCACTCGGTGAAGCCGAAACTCATGTTGGTTGTCCGACATCGTGAGATTGGAGCGGTGGCACCACCGGCCCCGCCGCCTGACAGACGCGCAGTGTGACGCCCGCCCGACGACGAGACCGCGCGACCATCGCATCGCTGTCTGCTTCGTCGAAAGGAGCGTCTGTCCCATGCAACGCCCTATCGTCCTGATGGCCGTGGTATGTGCCGTCACTGCCTGCCTAGATAGCAGCCCCCCGACCAGTCCCGCAAATGAGGCACCTGTCGCGTCGCTGGATCTCAGCGCGAGCTCGTACAACTGCTCGTCACAGACCCAGATATCTTCGGCCGAGTGTATCGCGCTCGTGGCGCTGTACGAGAGCACCACTGGCGCCACGTGGGACGACAACACGAACTGGTTGGTCACCGCCGAGCCTTGTGGGTGGTACGGGGTGGGGTGCTTCGACGGCTTGGTCACCCACGTCGGACTGAACAGCAACGGGCTGAGCGGTTCGATTCCGCCTGAGGTCGGGAATCTCACCAACCTGACCTACTTGGGGCTCGGCGACAACCAGTTGTCGGACTCGATTCCGTCTGAGCTTGGAAACCTGGGCGCCCTCACAGGGGTGCACCTCTTCCACAACCAGCTCACCGGCTCGATCCCTGCCCAGCTCGGTAACCTCACGAACCTGGTCGGTATTCAGGCCGGAGGAAACCAGTTGTCCGGTTCCATCCCGCCTGAGCTCGGAAACCTCGGCAACCTCGTGCGCCTCAACTTCGGGTACAACCAGCTCAGTGGGTCGATCCCGCCTGCCCTCGGAAAGCTCGGGTTGCTGGAA
>JBDHDN010000138.1:0-8815 GCA_039591485.1 Gemmatimonadota bacterium | reverse complement strand
GGGTCGTCGTCGCCCAGGTCGTGATTCGCGATGATGATGTGCTCGCCGATCGAGCGCCCAGACGTGTTCCAGTCGATCGTCACGGTCGTCTGGGTACCGGCAGCAAGGTCGGTCACCGTCTCGAGGCCGAGCGTGTCACCCGCGGTGAAGTCGAGCACCATCACGGTGAATGGTCCCGCGACGTCCTGGTTACCGAGGTTCTCGAGGGTCACCGTAACGGGTGTGACCGTGCCCTGCGTGACCGACGCCACGCTGATGCCGGTGGTGGCGATGTCGGTGACGGGCGGATCGCCGCCCGGATCATTGACCTGAACGGTCGTCGAGTCCTCGTCGTTGGTCGGGTCGTCATCGGGCAGCTCCTGCCGACCGACCAGCGTGTGGAGGCCGATCGAGCTCTCGGCGGTATTCCAGTTGATGGTCACCGTGGTCTGGGCGCCCGCCGCGAGGCCTGGCACGGTGGTGCTCCCGACCGCCACATCGTCCGTCGCGTCGGTCACACTGACCGTGAACGCTGCGCCGACGGCCTGGTTGCCCTCGTTCCTAACCGTGACGTTGACGCCGGCAATGTTGCCCTGGTCCAGCTCGGACACGGCAGCCACACTGACGACCGCGAGGTCGGTGACGGGCGAGGGACCGCCCGGATCGTTCACCGTCGTAATCGTCGACGCCTCGTCGTTACTCGCATCCTCATCGGCGACCTCGTGGCTGGCGGTGAGCGTGTGCGTGCCGATCGAGCTCGTGCTCGTGTTCCAGTCGATCGTGACGGTCGTGGTTGCTCCTGCGACCAGGCCGGACACGCTGCCGCTGCCGGCGGTCACACCGTCAGTGACGTCGGTGACCGTCACGGTGAACGGCGCGGTGACGTCCTGGTTCCCCACGTTCTCGACGGACACGGTGACCGGGGTGACCTCGCCCTGCGTGACGGATGCCGCGCTCACGCCGGTGACGGCGATGTCGGTGATCGGGGAGCCGCCGCTGGGATCGGTGACGCGGACGGTGGTCGAGCCCTCGTCATTGGACGGATCGTCGTCGGCCATGTCGTGGCTAGCCGTGAGGGTGTGGAGACCGAGCGAGCTCGTCGTCGTGTTCCAGTCGATCGTCACCGTGGTCTGGGCGCCCACGGCGAGACCGGCGATGCTGCGGCTCCCCACGCTGACCCCGTCGGTCGCGTCGACCACGGTCACCAGGAATGACGCCGAGACGTCTTCGGTACCTTGGTTTCGCACGGTGACGTTCACGCCGGCGATGTTGCCCTGCACCAACTGCGAGACGGCGGCCACGCTGGTCACCGCGAGGTCGGTTCCGGCAGTACCGCCGGATCCAGTGACGGTGACCGTAGTCGAGGCTTGGTTGTCGGAGGGGTCGTCGTCCGCGAAGTCGTGGCTCCCCCTGAGCGTGTGCGCCCCAATCGATGCCGACGCGGTGTTCCAGTTGATCGTCACGGTCGTCTGCGCGCCGACGGTCAGGCCCGCCACCGTCGTGCTGCCCACCGTGACCCCTTCGGTGTCGTCAGTGACGGTCACCGTGAAGCTCGTGCCGACGTCTTGGTTGCCGACGTTGCGGACGGTGACGTTCACGCCCGCCAGACTGCCCTGCTGGACCTCCGAGACGGCCGTGACGCTGGTGACCGCGATGTTGGTGACCGGATCCGGTCCGGCCGGGTCGTTGATCGTGACCACGGTCGACGCCTGATCGTTGGCGGCGTTCTCGTCGGCCAGGTCGTGGCTCGCGGTGAGCGTGTGGCTCCCGATCGAGCGTCCCGCGGTGTGCCAATCGATGACGACGGTCGTCGTGGCACCGGCGGCGAGCCCGGCCACCGCCTGCGTGCCCACGGTGACGCCATCGGTCTCATCCATGACGCTCACGGCGAACGCCGTGGTCACGTCCTGGTTGCCCACGTTCTCGAGGGTGACCGTCACGGGTGTCGTGTCGCCCTGTACCGAGGAGGGTGCGCTCACGCCGGTCACCGCGATGTCCGTGACGGGGGAGCTGCCGCTCTCGTCGTTCACCCGGATGGTGGTCGAGTCGGCGTCGTTCGAGACGTCGGCGTCGGGCACCTGGTGCCGTCCGACGAGCGTATGCAGGCCCAGCGAGCTTCCCGCGGTGTTCCAGTTGATGGTCACCGTGGTCTGCGCGCCGACCGCCAGCCCGGCGACGCTCTTGCCGCCTACCTCGACCCCGTCGGTGGCGTCGAAGACGGTCACGTTGAAGGGCTCGCTGACGTCGAGATCGCCCACGTTGCGGACGGTGACGTTGACGCCGGCGATGTTGCCTTGCACCAGCTCCGAGACGGCGGAGACGTTCGTCACCGCGAGGTCCGTCACGGGTACGGGCACGTCGCTCACGGTGACCGTGGTCGAGGCCTGATCGTTTGATGGATCCTCGTCCGTCAGTTGATGCTGCGCGGTGAGCGTGTGGCTGTCGATCGAGGCGCCGGTGGTGTTCCAGTCGATCCCGACCGTCGTCACGGTGCCCGGGGCCAGCGACGGCACGGACGCGGCGCCCACCTGCACGCCGTCGGTCTCGTCCGTCAGGATCACGTCGAACGGGCCCGTGACCAGCTGGTTACCCGCGTTTCGCAGGGTCACGTTCACGCGCACAGTGCTGCCGACCACGACGTCCGGGGCGGCGCTGACGCCCGTGACCTCGACGTCGGTGAACGGGGGGCCGGGCGGCGTGCCGTCGATCGCGACGCCGAAGTGGTCGAGCACGAGGTCGATGCGGTTGGCGATGGTCTGGGTCTCGTTGCCGGCGAACAACAAGGCGACGGGACTGTTGCTGCCGTCCGAGAGGACGATGAGCGATCCGGAGTCGCCTCCGCCACTGAAGCCACCGGGCTCGATGATCAGCTGATCGACGAACGTCGCGGGCTTGACGCAGAAGATGAACTGCACTTCGTAGCAGATCGTGAGTTGGGCATTGATACCGGTGATCTGGCCGGACGTGAACCCCGTCGTGCGACCGTACTTCTGCACGGGGAGGCCCAGCAGAGCGGCTTCGTCGTCGAAGAAGCCGTCCGCATCGCCGTCGCCCCAGATCACGGAGCTGGGCGCTCCGTAGCCGTCGTCTGCCGGCGTGGCCGTGGTCACGTCGGCGGGGGACACACTGGCGATGGCGGCGTCCATGGTGTTGAGCCCGCCGGTGAAGTCGATCGGCTGGAACGAGAACAGCGTGCCGATCTGATCGGACGCCGTACCGCCGTCGTACGGTCCGGGCTGATAGGCCGCATCGCCCACCTGGGCGCCGTTGCTGTTGGCGAGCACGTGGTTGTTGCTCAGGATGTACGTGTTTCCTTGCCCGTCGACGACACGCGCCCCGATCGTGCCGGCAGTGATGGCGGGATGGCCCACCGAGTAGCCCAGTGGGGCGGGACGTGCCCGTGTGGTGGGGTCGCTGAAGGCCACCAGCATGCCGGTGACCTCGCGCGACGTCGGGACGTTGTCGAGCACCGCGGGGAGGTTCGGGATGTTGGGACGCGTCACGAAGATCCGCACGCCGATCCTGCCGCTCGGGAGGAATCCGACCGCCGTGCCGATCACGCCCGGGTTGCGGCTCAATGCCTCCGCGTGACGCTCTTGCGCAGCGATGGCGTCGCGGATGCTCTGCAGGTCGACGGAGCCCGCGTGGAGCGACGGCGGTTCCGCAAGCGGGTCGACGGTATCGTCGGCACAGCCGTACCAGGTCGCTGAAGCAGCCAGGACCGTGAGGACAGCGAGGATACGGGGCCAGCGGTGGACCGGACTCATGACGCCCTCCCGAGCGGTGGATACCCAACATGAGGGCCGACGGAGGAATCGGCAGTGGGTTTGATCACGCATTTTCCGGGCCGCGACCCGGCATGCTCGCCTCCCCGAAGACATCCTCGAGCGTGCCGGGACCCTCGCGCCGTATCACTCGGGACCGGGTGTGTGCGGTGCTGCCGATCGGAAGCGCTCCGAGGTGCCGTGCTACGCGTCAGTCGGTGCCTTCTGCCCGGGTCGCACGACCGGCCACACGAGCACGGCGATGGCGAGCACGATCAGCACTATTCCCACCGCCGGAGCCCGGCGGTACAGGGCGCCGAGACCCGAGCCCGTGACGGTGAAGAGGATTGCACCGGGGGCAATGCCCAGTGCCGTCGTCCACGCGAACCGCCAGCGGGGGATTGCGGTGAAGCCCGCAGCCCAGTTCACGAGCGTGAACGCGATCGTCGGGATGAGCCGCACCGCGAGCAACCCGGGCCACCCTGCCGAGAGGGCCACGCTGTCGACCCGCTCGAGCGCCCGCGCCTGAAGCAGCCGGCCGGCCACGGGCCGGCCGTAGCGCTTGGCAAGCTCGAAGCTGATCAGCGCGCCGACCAGTGCCCCGCTCCAGGTGACGAGCGTGCCCACCAGTGCGCCGAACACCATGCCGTTCACCATGGCCGGGATCTCGGCGGGGATCGGGAGAATGGCCACCACGATCATGAACAGCGGTGCGAGCACGAACACCCAGCGGCCCGATTGCTCGATGAAGTCGACGACGGACGCGAGCATGAGGAGAAGCTAGAGCAGCGCTGGATACGTCGGAAGCGTCGCTCCCAGGTACGACGTGGGAAGTGCCGGAGTCCTCCCGGCACTTCCCACGCGGGCCGCCGTTCCGCCGGTACCCCTTACAGGCTCAGCCAGTAGTTCACTTTCACGACGAGCGTGTTCTCGCCGTCGAGCCGGAACATGTCGCCCAAGCCTTGGCCGAAGTTGAACTCCGGGTTCGCACTCGATCCGACCCGCCCGTGCTGCCACACCAGGAAGAGGGTCGAGCCGAGCTTGTACTCCCACCGCAACACGACGTTCGACCGGAAGGAGAGGAACGTGAAGTTTGGGTTGTCGAGGTAGACATCCGCCTCACCGCTCCGGTCGATGTCGATCGCGAGATTGCCGTCCTTGTCGGTCACGATCTGATCGTCGCCGAAATCCTCGAACCGGTCCGCGAACGTCTCGCCGCGCGGATCGTCGACCCGGCGGTACCCAGGGTATGATCCCGTCGCCACGAACGGCTCGGCGTACAGCTGGAGCGACAGCGTCGGCGTGAAGGTGAAGTTGCCGCGGAGCGTCAGCGATGACGTGGTCTGGTTCAGACGGCCGAAGAGGTACTGCGTCTCGCCCAGGGCGTCCTGCTGGTCCAGGTACTGCCAGCTGTCATGCTGCCGGAAGAAGCGATAGCCGACCGTGAAGTCCATGTTGGAGGCGGCGCGCCAGGAGACGTAGGGACTGACGTTGTACCCCCACGTTTCGCTTGCGGGTTGCAGGAATCCGGATCCGTGTAGCCCGCCACGGAGCGTCTTGCGGCTGTCGGTGCCCATGCCACCCCAGACGTTCGTGGTGTACGGCCGTTTGAACGCGGGCCCGCCCCTGAGCGCTCCTGTGGCCAACGAGGGTAGGTTGTGGCTCCATCCCGCGTTGACCCGCCAGTAGTTGTGGAACTGCACGCTGCCGTTCACGTTGCCGCCCGTCCCCAGCCGCTCCCAGCCCCAGCTCCACACGGTGTGCTGATTGAAGTTGATGTTGACCCGACGGTACCACGAGCCCGGCTGGGTCCAACGCAGCCCCACCCACGCGAACTGGATCGTCCGGTCGGCCTCGCGCTGGTAGCCGGCATCGTTGACCTCGAATCCCGGCGAGCGGGTGTCAAATCCCGTCGCGAAGCGCATGAAGCCCTCGTTCTTGCTCACAACGAACTGGCCTGCAAAGCCGGTGAGCGAGGTGCGGGTCGGGTCGTAGGTCACGTGCTCATTGTCGGGACGCTGGTAGTAGCGTGCCGACGATCGCTGGGTCGCGTCGATTGCCTCAGCGCTCCCCTGCACGTAGCTGCCGACGAACCACCCGTCGATGGCGTACCGGTCGCCGGCAAACCGGTGGGTCCAGTCGAAGCCACCCGCGTACGCCGCGCTGCGGAGCCACTGGAGATTCTCGGGAAGCGAGCGCGTGACGCCGGTGCCGAAGAACCCGACCTTGGTGAGTCCCTCGCGGAAGTCTTTGGCGACGCGCCCCACGAAGTAGCCGGTGCGCGGCTCCACGATGTCGGTGTGATGTGCGTCGTCCCCCGCGATCACCTGGGCTTCCTCCTCCGCCGTCAGGGCCGCGAGGAATCCCGTTGTCCAACCGCTCGCGGTCTTGCCGGACACCTTCCCCGCGCCGAGGATCGTCGTCTGATCGATCGTCTGCGCGTACCCGTCGCGCGGGTCGGCCTCGCCCTGCGGCCGACGGCCGATCCGGCGAGTGTAGAACAGCTGCTCGTTGGCGCCGTCGCCGTCGCCGAGCAGGATCGGGAAGCGGAAGATGTCGAGCCCCTCGGCGAAGAAGGGCCGCCGCTCGGGGTAGAACGTCTCGAACGCCGAGAGGTTCACAACGGCAGGATCTGCCTCGACCTGGCCGAAGTCCGGGTTGATGGTGGCTGAGAGTGTCAGGTTGGACGTGAGCCCCATATTCAGGTCGGCCCCGGCCCGCATCGTGCCGTCTCGGCCAGTCGCGAACGGGTTGCCAACCTCCTCAGGCCTGAAAGCGCCGCTCCCGGCGACGTACGGCAGCACCTCGATACGGCGAGGTGGATCAATGCCCTGGATGCCGGTGAGATCGCCGAACCGGGAGACGAGTCCATTCTGATCCTTCGGCATCAGCCGCCAGTGCTGCTCCTCGTTGAGCCGAGTGACCGTCCGCACGATCTGGAACCCGAAGTCGTTCCGCGCCGCCTTGGCGAAGCGCAGCTGGCTCCAGGGAATCCGGAACTCGGCCACCCACCCCTCGTCATCGACGGATGTGGCGACGTCCCAGACCGCGTTCCAGGAGTCGTCACCGTTGCCGTCGTCGAACAGGTACTCGTCCCGCTTCACGCCGGCCGGATTCGCAAAGAACACGTACGCCGTCCGGCGATCGCGGTAGGAGTCGATTGCCACGATGATCCAGTCCGACGGAGAGTCCTCGTCGCGGCGCGTGAGCTGTGCGACGATCCCGTCGGGTTGGGAGTCGTATGCCCGGACGACGACATACAGGGCGTCGTCGGTGTAGGCGATTCGGGCCTCGGTCGGCTCGGTGGCGGGCTCTCCCTCGTCGGGATCGAGCTGCCAGAACTCCGTGATCGGGGGAGCCGCGGTCCATGCGGCGTCGTCCATCCGACCGTCGACCTTCGGCGCTTGGAATGCTCGGACCGCGACCGCGGCCTTCGGAGCCGACGGGTCGCGCGCCGCAGTACCCGCGGACCGCACCGCGCTTGGCGTGTTGTTCTGGGCCGATGCCGTGGCTGTCAGCAGCGCGACGGCCAGGGCAGGAAGGGCGATCGTGCCGACTCGCTGTCGAGTGGAAGGGCTCGAACGCGGTGGTGTTCCTGTTGGACAGTCCATGGCCGGATCTCCCGATGCCGTCGAGTCCTGCGAGGCTGTGTGAAGCTCACTACGCGCGATGGTGAAGCTCAGTTTCGTGCATTTAGACAGTGGCAACGGTGAGAACGTTGCCAACAGCGGGCGGCCGAGAATGGTCGATGCAGCCCGGTTCTCCGCCGCCAGGTGTATTGGTTTTATGGGACACTTGCATATGCTTAATATCTATACTGATGGTACGCAAGTGGTGCGTGCCTGCGGTGGGTCTGCCGCGGCTTGACCGACAATCGTAAATGCTATTAATTCAACGTTTTAAGGGATTCGCAGTCGATATCGAGGGGACGGGATCATGAAGAGACTCGTGCTACTCCGACACGGCGAGAGCGTGTGGAACAAGGAGAACCGATTCACCGGCTGGACCGACGTGGGGCTCACCCAGAAGGGCGTGCAGGAGGCGGTACTGGGTGCGAAGAGCCTGATGGACGAGGGCTACACGTTCGATGTCGCGTATACCTCGGTGCTCAAGCGGGCCATCAAGACGCTCTGGATCGTGCTCGAGGAGATGGACTTGATGTGGATCCCCGTGTACCGCGACTGGCGGCTCAACGAGCGCCACTACGGCGCGCTCCAGGGGCTCAACAAGGCGGAGACCGCCGAGCGACACGGCGACGAGCAGGTGAAGCTCTGGCGGCGGAGTTACGACATCCGCCCGCCGGCGCTCGAGCCGGACGACGAGCGGCATCCCGGCAAGGACCCGCGCTACGCGGCGCTCTCCGAGGACGAGCTCCCGCTCACCGAGTGCCTGAAGGACACCGTCGAGCGGATGCTGCCCTACTGGTTCGACGTGATCGCCCCCGACGTGCGATCCGGCCGGCGGGTGCTCGTCTCAGCGCACGGCAACAGCTTGCGGGCGCTGGTCAAGCACCTCGACAAGATCCCGGACGACGAGATCGTCGGGCTCAACATCCCGACCGGTATCCCCCTCGTCTACGAACTGAACGACGAGGATCTGTCACCGATCCGCAGCTACTACCTCGCCGACGAATCGGCCGTCGAGGCCGCGCAGCAGGCGGTGGCCAACCAGGCGAGCCGGAAAGACTAGCTCAGGTTCAGCCCTCCGCCCGCAGAAAGGCGCCGGTCGTGGCGTCGAAGACGCGGACGGCGATCACGACGCCGGGGTGCTGGGCGTCCACGTAGCGCACCCGCACGATCGTCGCATCCGGACGGTATACGATCATGCTCCCGACGGGAGCGCGGACGTCGATGCCGTTGCACGGGCGCGAGGCCGGCTGGTGACCGGGCGGCGTGTCCGGCAGCCACAGGCGGCAGCGGCCCGGCCTGGGCAGGTGCCCCGGTGGGATGCCGAGCGTGACCGCGGTGCTGCCGGTTGCGGGGGCTGTGCGCACCGCCATGGTCCCCGCCTCCCGGTCCGGCATCGGAGTGGTGGCGACGTGCGTATTGGTTGCGCAGGCCGCGACCAGCGCG
>JBDHDN010000137.1:0-8834 GCA_039591485.1 Gemmatimonadota bacterium | reverse complement strand
ACACGATTCCCCGCAGCTGGGGCGGGCCCTTCCGAGCGGGCCGGTGGAGCGTCATGGTGGCGGCGCGCAACCTGTTGACCTGGACCAAGTACAACGGCCTCGGCGATCCTGAAGTGCTGTGGTCTCCGCGTGGAGGGGGCGATTCCGGCAATCAGAACAACTTCGAGACCCTCGACTACGCTTCGGTCCCACCGCCGCGACGGCTCTCGGCGGCGATCAGCGTGAACTTCTAGAGGAGGGGGCATCATGCGACGAACAAGACTCGCGCAGATGGCGGGAGCGGTCGCCGCGGCATTGCTGCTGATGCCGCTCTCCGCCTGCGACGAAATCCTCAGGGTGAACAACCCGGATGAGATCAGCGTCGAGGAGCTCACTGACGAGGAGCTGCTGGACGCCCAGGTGGCCGGTGTGCTCGCACGCTTCCAGGAGAACATGTCCGGCGATGAGGAAGGGATGGTGCAAGGTGCATCGTTCCTCGGTGACGAAACGCTGACGGGCCTCAACTGGGAGGACTGGCAGCGCAACAACCAGCGCATCGTGGAATACGATCTCGGTGTGGTTGCTGCCCTCTGGAACAACCAGTCCGAGATCATCCGCAGCGGCCAAGAGACACTGGCTCGGCTGGACTCGCTGGCCTCGAACCCATCAGCGGATGAGCGCGTTGCCCTGGTGGCGGCTCTGACGGGGTACGGATTCCTCTTCATCGCGGATCACTTCTGCCAGGCAGTGATCGCCTACTCACCGGACAGCCTAAGTGGCGACCTGCTCGATCCTGATGCTGTCTACCAGTTGGCGATCCCGTTCTTCGAGCGGGCCATCTCCGTGGGCACCGCTGCCGGCCGGCCTCGGCTCGTCAACCTGGCGCACGTGGGTCTCGCCCGCACGCACCTGGCGCTCGAGAACTTTTCGGACGCCATTCAGCATGCGCAGGCGGTACCGGTCGGCTTCACCTACTGGGTGGAGTACTCGGACGTCGACAGCGACCTCTACAACAACCTGTACGACGAGGTGCGCGGCACGAACCACACGGTCGGTGTCCACCCCGCATTCCTGAACGGAGTGTATGGGGAGGAGCCGCTGATCGACGGGCAGACGGATCCGCGAATTCAGCACACCTCCACGTTCAGCACGGGGCACGACCAGTCCACCAAGTTGTACAAGCCCTACCAGCCACGGCGGTTCAGTGGCTACACGGGAGCCACGATCGCCGACGGCGCCGACGAGGGCAACGGCGACAACGGCGATGTGATCTTCTTCCAGCGCAACACCAACGTGATGTTGGCAGACTATGTGGAAGCCCGGCATCACATGTATGAGGCGCAGTTGCGCTCGGGCGGGAGCGAGGCCGAGGTCCTGGCATTCGTGAATGTCCGGCGGGCAGTGGGGAAGGAGGGTCCGGTGAGCCTCACCGGCGATGCGCTGTTCGCGGAACTGAGGCGTCAGCGTGCGCTCGATCATTTCATGGGTGGCCTCCGCCTCGGCGATCTGAGACGCTGGAAACGCCAGGGTGTCGGCGACTTCTTCCCGACCGGTGCGCATCCCAATCCCGACCGGCCGCCCGCCGTGTACGGCGAGTGGACGTGTTGGGCGCTGCCGCTCGAGGAGTACGAAGGCAACCCGAACCTGCAGAAGCCGGCGGATCCCAGCGTCCCACCGGGGATCTAGTCGAGCTGCCTGCGAAGGTGTAGTGAGCGAGGGTGGGAGGTGCAGCGCGCGCCTCCCACCCTCGCGGCTTGATGGATCGCAGGAGCTCCTCGAAGTGTAAAGTACGGTGTCGCCGCTTCCTGGCGCGGCGACCGGCGCCGAAGGGCGGAACCATGACGCGTGCGCTGCGGACGCTCACGGCGATCACCACGCTGCTGCTGGCCGGCTGGAGCGAGCCGGCAAGTGGCCAGGTGCTTCGCGGGCGTCTGCTCGATCTCGACACGGACGAACCGATCGCCAGCGGCATCGTCACCCTGTTGAGCAGCGAGGGCGAGCCGGTCCGGAACGTCGTCACCGGCGAGGATGGGACGTACGAGCTGGTCGCGCCGGAACCGGGGCGGTACTTCGTCGAGGCCCGGCGCATCGGCTACCGGTCATGGATGGACGGCCCCGTCGACCTGCAGGAGGGCGACGTGTGGGACAGCGCGTTTCACCTCCAGGCGATTCCGGTGCGTCTCGATCCGGTCGAGATCAGCGCACCGGCATCGCGAGAGGAGGCGCATCTCCAGCGCGTCGGCTTCTACGAACGGCAAAAGGCGGACTTCGGCCATTTCATCGATCGCAAGCAGATCGAGCAGCGTGCCCCGGCACGCTTGACCGATCTTCTCAACTCGGTTCCCGGTGTGCGATTGGTCCCCGGTGCAGGCGGGTTCGATCGCGCCGGCATCTCGTTTCAGGGATCCGTTCTCTCGCAGGGCGGCCCATGTCATCCCCGCGTGTACATCGACGGGCTCATCGTGATCCGGGGAGACGCCCGCGCCCGGGGGCTCGATGTGAGCGGATTGCCGGAGCTCTCCACCGAGGCATTCGGTGGCGGTGATCCATCGATCCGACCGGAGATCGCGCTGGACGACGTCGTCATGCCGGAGGATGTCCAGGCAGTCGAGGTGTATCGCCGAGGGTCCGAGGTACCCGCCCGGTTCGGGGGCATGAGCACCCAGACCCAGTGCGGTGCTATCGTCATCTGGACACGGCGGGGCTGGCAGGCCCAACCGTGAGACGCGCCCGAGTCTCGGTCGCGTGTCTCTGCCGCGCCAGCGCCCTATCGGCTGCTGCGCCTGGCGCTGCGCCGGCCCAGAGTGCATCCCCAGCCGCAAACGGCCCGAGCAGCATCGTCCCGCGCTCCACCGGGTTCGTACGGGCGGACTTCGCCGAGGCTAACCTGAGCCTCCAGTTCTTGCACGAGGCCCTCGATGCCGGGCTGGGCCTCGGCGCATGGGCGGGGGCGGCTGCCCGCGCCGGACAAGTCGACATGTTCGCCGAGTTCGACTTCAATCCGGGGTTCGAGGGTGGTGTGCTCGCGTTCAAGAGCCTCGGAGGCGGTGCGCGGTCGCTCGACGTGATCGCCCTCTCCGTGGGTTACCAGAGCACCCAGCGAAAGCTCGCGGCGTTCACGGCAGACTCCACCTCCGTCACCCTGTCCGAGGAGACGCAGCGCGATCTGACCGCTGGCCTGTCACTCAACGTGGCGCTCGGCGGCCGCGTCATGACGGCCCTCGGCGGGTCGCTGCGTCGCGAATGGTCGAGTCCCGGCGTGGCGCCGTCCGCGGAAGTGTGCGTGGAGACCAGCTCCCCCGGCGGGATTGTCATCCCACTGTGCGAGAGCCGCTATCTCGTCGAGCTCGCGGACTACTGGGCGGGGCAACTGCGGGTGGATCTCCTGTGGGCGGTGGCGAGGCTTGGCGGTGCTCGGAGCCAGCCGCACCTCGCGGTGATGGGAAGCAGCTCGGTCGACCTGGGGCAGGACGCTGCGGCCCGATGGAACATCAGTGGTGGAATCGGGGTTGCCCCGTTAGAGTATCCCGGGCAGGTGATCGTGGCGCTGCTGATCGGGGTGTACGACCTGTCGGACGCCAACGAGCAGGGGTTGGACTTCGGGGATCGCCTGGTCACGCGGCTCGTGCTCGGCATCCCGTTCGATCTGCTTCTCAACTGAGATGGAGGGCCCGCTCACCGCTCCGCGGAGGGCGCGTGCCGCCGGAGGAGTCATGAGCCAGTCGGTCAACGTGAAGCGTCCTGCGGCGCGGATGGTACTCCTCGCCGGAGCCGCATTGGTCGGTGTGGCGTGTGGCGGCGGCCCCGACGTGAGTGTCCAGCACGCTGCCGTTCCGCACGTGGGCGATAGTATCTACGTGGAGATCGTCAACGAGCACTTCAACGACGCGCGGGTCCACGCCATCTACGATGGAGGACACCGCTATACGCTGGGCCTCGTGGTCGGTCACAGCAAGGCGCCGCTCAACGGGATCCCGTGGCAGCCGCATCCCCTCGTACTCGAGATCTCCTTCATTGCCGCAGGGGGACCCTACTACACGCACGACCTGCTGCTCGCGCCCGGCGACGTCATCACCGTTCGCATCCCACCGAACATCGCGACCTCGGCCTTCTTCCGCCGCCGCTGATCTGTCCGGCTACTGGCGCAGGAACCGGTAGTCGGCGTTGGGACTGCTCGGATAGAGCTTCGGTAGAGTAAACCCGCCCACCGTGTAGTCCGCCACGTAGATCTCATCGCCTTGAGCGAAGTCGCAATTCACGCAAAGTCTGAGCAGGGTGTCGCCCACGATGCGGTAGCTGCCGCCGAACGGCGTGGCGACAGTGCTGGTGCTCCCGCCAACCTCCGACCGCAGATTGACGTCGAGCCGGATCGTGCTGTCGGGCTTGAGGATGAGGAGCGCGGCACTGATCGACGTGACCAACTCGCCCTGCGTGGTGTTCTGCCGGGAAACCACGAACGGCAGGCCGACTCCGTCCACCGTCACGAGTCCGTAGCGGTCGCCCTCGATGGCGGGCCCCGATGAGTCCGAGCAGCCTGCCGCAAGGGTGAGAGCAGGGCTGTACTCGACATGAGAAGCAGGCGCATTCCGTATCCTCAGCTGACACCAACGCGAAATCGAACGCGCCCGCGCACGCCGCGCAACTGGTGATTGAGCGACTCGGCGCTTGCGCGATCCAGGGTGAGCGGGTTTTCTACGCAGGCGGTCAGGTGGCCCGACGGACAGGCGGACAAGTGGAACGGTAGGGCCGTGAGCGTACCGCCACAACAGGATGGGGACGGATGGTCATGCTGCATCACGTGATACTCGTTGCGGTCATCAGCGCTCCGGTCGGGCACCGAGCGGCCGATGCCGTACCGACGCCCTGGGGCGCGAACGGGCATCGGATCGTCGCGGCGATTGCCGAACGGCACCTGCTTCCGGTGACCAGGGTGCGCATTGCCGAGTTGCTCGGTCCGGCTCCACTGGCACGCTGGGGCGAGTGGGCCGACAAGTACCGGGCCACCGACGAAGGACGGCACACTGCGCCCTGGCATTACGTGAACGTGCCGGATGGTGAGCGGTACGAGGCCGCGCCGTTCGAGGCGCCGCGCGACATCATCCAGGCGCTGGAGCAGCAGGAATCGATTGTCGCCGATCGGTCACGTCCGACTGCGGAACGGGCCCGGGCACTCAAGCTGCTGGTGCACTTCGTGGCCGATATCCATCAGCCGCTGCACGTCGGTCGGGCGGACGACCGCGGCGGCAACGACGTGGACGTCCGCTGGTTCGGCATGTCCACCAACCTGCATACGGTCTGGGATACGCACCTGTTGGAACACCACCGCCTGAGCTACACCGAGTACGCCGCCTTTCTCGACTTCGCATCCCCTGCAGATATCTCGGCGTGGCTCCAGTCCGGCTCCGTCGACTGGGCGCACGAATCGATGGCCGTGCGTGACTCGGTGTACGCGCTGCGGGGGGCTCGCGGGGACGACGTACCCGACCTGCGGTGGGATTATGCCGATGCCATGACGCCGCTCATGGAGCGGCGGTTGGTGCAGGCGGGGATCCGCCTGGCCGGCGTGCTCAACCGCGTGCTGGGGGAGGAAGCCGAGGGGCGCTGACGGTCGCTGCCGACGCTCATCGGACGCGGGTGCGTGTGTCGGTGCGGCGGTTCCCCGGTTCACCGCCTCCCGATTGCCCCGGCGACTACCTGCCGCCACGCTCCAGCATGCGCAGCAACTCCCTGACGATCGATGGTCCATCCGACCGATGCGCGCGCTGGTCGCGTTCGCTGAAGCGGGACCACAACGGGTTACAGCTCTCCTCCGGTGCGGTGCCCGGCAGGAACAGCTCCAGTCGACCTCGGCAGCCCGGCCCGCCGCGCAGCCCGGTCTCGGGATCGATCTCCACCACGTCGAGGCCCCGCGGCTGGCGGAACTCGCCCGCACCCTCACGCCCGAAGGCGCCAACCAGAAAGTCGGCGAAGATCGGCAGGGCGACCCTGGACCCCGGCACGTCGAGACTCGCTCCGTCATCGAAGCCCACCCATACTGCGACCGCGATCGTGGGCGTGTACCCGATGAACCACCCGTCCCTGTAGTCGTTCGTCGTTCCCGACTTGGCGGCGACCGGCCCGTAGTACCCGCGCGAGCGGAGCCCGCGGCCGGTGCCGCGCTCGACCGCTCCGCGTAACGCCGATGTGACCAGGTACGCCTCTTCTGCGGTGATCACGCGCTCACGGCCGTCGGCGAACAGCTCGGTGACGCCCCGTTCCCGTTCCGCCACCGCGTAGACCGCGTTGAGTGGCGCCCGGACGCCCTTTGCTGCGAGGACTCCGTACGCTCTCGCCATGTCGAGCGGTGTGACGTCGGCGGCGCCGAGGGCGAGACTGGGCACGGCTGGCATCGGGCTGGTGATACCGAGCTCCTGCGCGGTCGCCACGATGCGCTCGGGTCCGATTGCAAGCCCGAGCCGCGCGAACGGCACGTTGAGCGACCGCTCGAGTGCCTCGCGCAGCGTGACGCGTCCATGGTAGCGTCCGTCGTAGTTCACCGGGCGCCACACGCCGGCCGGCGTGGCCACGCTGAGCGGTTCGTCCTCGAGCAGTGAGGCGAGTGTGAACCGTCCTTCCTCCGCACGCTCGGCGTCGGGCGCGGCGCGGAGCGCGGCGGTGGCCACGATCGGCTTGAAGGCGCTCCCCGGCTGCCGCCGGGCCGAGACCGCGCGGTTGAACTGGGATGCCCCGTACTCGCGTCCACCCACCATGGCGAGCACCGCACCTGTCCCGGGATCGACGGCAACCAGAGCTGCCTGGAGCGGACTGCCGTCGCGCCGGAGTGCGGATATGTCACGCTCGAGCCGCACGAGCTGCCGTGCGACGGCACGCTCCGCGGCGCGCTGGAGTCCCATGTCGAGTGTGGTGAAGACCGACTGCCCCTCCCGGGAGGTGCCGCTGCCGGTCATGCGCGCGAGCTCCCGCGCCGCGAAATCGACGAAATAGCGGCCGTCGACCGCCGGTTCGGGTCGCTGTCGCACCCCGAGTGGAGCCGCAGTCGCGCGGTCGAGTTCGTCGACCCCGGTCAGGCCGCGCTCGTGCATGAGGCGGAGCACGAGGTCCCGCCGCTCGCGGGCGCGCTCCGGGTGGCGGAGCGGGGAGTACATGTTGGGACCGCGGATGATGCCGGCCAGCAGCGCGGATTGGCTCAGGCTCAGATCGGTCACGTCCGATCCGAAGTAGTACTGCGCGGCCCGCCCGACGCCGTGGATCGCGACCGCACCGTCCTGGCCGAGGTAGACCTCGTTGAGATAGGCGGTGAGGATTTCCTCCTTGTGGTGACGCTCCTCGAGGGAGAGCGCCATGAACACTTCCCGCACCTTGCGCAGCACCGAGCGCTTGGGCGACAGGAACAGGTTCTTGGCCAACTGCTGGGTGATCGTCGATGCGCCCTCGACGACGTCGACGGCCCGGAGGTTGGCGAGCGCCGCGCCGCCGATGCGCCGCAGGTCGATCCCCCGATGCTCAAAGAACCGCTGATCTTCGATGGTGAGAACCGCGTCGACGAGGTGCTGCGGCACCTCGTCCAGCGCCACCGGTGTGCGATCCTTCACGCGAGCCCCGCCGGCCACGCGGAGCACCTCCGGCTCGAGAGCGGCACTCTGGAGCCGACGGCCCCTGTCGTCTCGGATGCCGCTCACCTGCTCTCGCCACGGATCGAGGGCAACGACGATGGTGCCCCCTGGGTCCACCTGGTCGGCCACCCGGAACGGACGACGACCGATGATCCACCCGCCCCGGGCGCGGTAGTACTCGCCCGGTGCGACGGACCGACGCGGGACGCGTCGGTAGTCGAGACGCTCCAGGGTGGCATCAACCGTCTCTGGCGAGATTGGGGAGTCGTGCCGAATCACCAGCGGGCGGGCAAAGAACCTCGTCGGCGGGAGGAAGTCGTCCGGACTCAGCCGGGCACGCACTCCCGCTTCCAACATCGCGGCGAGCATGACCACGAGCGGGGCGGCTCCTGCGGTCACCAGGAGCCCCATCAGGCGAGGGCGGCGCCACCTTGGCCGGCCGAGCCCGGCGACGAGTTGCCTTCCAAGATGCGTCGCCCTGTGAGCAGGTACCGTCATGCTCCCTCCCACGGGAGAGATGCCCGACCCGAGTCTCGAGTCGCAACCCGGCGCGAGTCCATCGGTTGCCGCCTCGGGACCCTACGGGTCGATCGCGGCCCGTGTTTCCGGCCGGGCGCGCCGTCGTGAGCCGGCCGGGCATGTCGCGCTGGCTCGCCGGCGCGCAACCACGGCCTGGGGGGCGTCGGACGGTGGGGAAGGGCCCAGGACGAGGGCCTGCTGACGCTGTGCTGACGCCGGCTGACTAAGCTTGATCGTCCCCGGTCGCCGCTCGTCCCGGCGCCGGTTCTTGCGGCTCGCACCCAGGATGGCTCGGGCAGCGCATGCTGTCCGCGGGAAGCCCGTCAGGCGGCCGGGGACCCTCCACCTGCCCTGAAGCGCCTGCCGGGGAGTCGGTGCCGGGCAGTTGGCCGCACGTCGGCAGCGTTCCGGCGATCAGCAGACTTGCGTACCGAAGGGAGCGGCGTCGCGTCTGATCAGTAGGTGCCCTGGGGCACCGGCGTTGCGGCCGGTCGGTGACCGTGGGAAGCGACCGGCTCTCCTGAGCGGTGCTGGCGTGCGGCGATGGACCGATGGTACGTCGCCTGATACATCGCGGCTGACGGCCCCCAACTGAAGTCCTCGCGCATGGCCCGATCGACGAGCGCTCTCCAGGCAGGCCCGTCCCGGTAGGTCTGGATGGCTCGTCGGACGGCTCCACTCAGCGCGGTGGGGTCGTACGAGTCGAAGACGAACCCCGTCACG
>JBDHDN010000136.1:0-11170 GCA_039591485.1 Gemmatimonadota bacterium | reverse complement strand
GACGAGTGGATCAACTCGACCCCGTTCGCGGCGAGGCTCGTGACAAACGCATCACGGATCCCCCTGCTCCCACCACGCGGATAGTACGCGCCGTTCAGGTAGTACCCCCACACGGACAACGCCGTGGCAGCGGAGACCTGACGCGGACCCACCGCGACATCAAACAGCGGCGCCGCGAGCACAGACCGGAGTCTGGGATCCCGGATCGTGCCGGCGAGGAAGGACTCATAGTCCTGGCGTCCGTACTTGAGCATCAGCGGATGCCGTGCGAAGTACTGCATCCAGCTCCCCAGGCCGCCCGTTGCCAACGCGGCCGGCGCAGATGCCTGGAATACCCGGGCCGCGAGATCGAAAAACCGGAGAATCCCCTTCGAGTCACCTGGGAAATCGCGGATCAGGCGGTCTGCACACCGATCCTTGCCCTTACAGAACTCGAACTCGTAGTCGGGAAAGACGTAGCGGTCCAGGGCGTCCGGATTGAGCATGTACCCGCCAAAATCAGAGGAGGCCTCGAGCACCAATAGGCTGACGTCCCGCTGTGCGAGTCGAGCGGCGGCCGCGAGGCCGCCGATGCCGGAACCGACGATGATGGCGTCGTACTTGGAGTCAGTGGCTGTCATATTGGCTGTCCTCCGCGCCCCGAGATCCCCACCGGTGCGCCGCTCGCGATCTTCGTTGACTGTGAGGTCACCCACAGTGTCACGGCCCAAGTGCGACGGCGAGTGCGCTCACGTCATGACGAGTAGAAGCGAACTGAACTACTGGCCTCTCTACATGCGTCAACTTGGGCGCGGACCACGAGCGCGTCAACGCGCGCCAGATTCGGCCCCGAGTGACCCGCGGCCTTGACCCACAACGCGGCGCCGCCAAACCGGCCCGAGGGTCCGCCCGGCGGCGCCACCACATACCCTGCCGCTTCGACTACTGCGTGATGATGGTCGTGGTGATGATCGACACGCCGGCTTCGCTGACGTAGGCAAGACCGTCTGTTCCCCATCGCACGAGCCGCCGGAAGCCACTGCCCGGCATCTCCACCGACGCGATCCGCGCATACGTGGACAGCCGATAGGCTTCCAGCGCGGTGCGCATCCCCTCGACCATGAAGAGGACGCGGCCGTTCGCCGGGTCCGGGGCAACCGGTCCCCAGACGCCCTCGAGCGGGAAGGTACCGGCCAGGTTCCCGGTCGCGGCGGTGACGACTGCCCCTCCGGTGCTGAAGATGTTCCCGTCCGCATATGCAATGTCGACACCGAACCCGGTCACGCGGTTGGACCACACGGCCCCCTGCGTGAGCCCCGTCGGCGTGATGAGGACTTCGCGCAAGCCGAATTCGGTGGACTCGTTGTTGTACCCGTACAGGAGTGTGCCGGTCGCGGACGGCTCGATCCGATTGCTCCCGGTGTGGTCCTGGGTCTCGTCGGGGCGCTGGACCCCATCGTCGAAGATCGCGAGCCCGCCGTGCCGGGGGCTCACGCCTTTGCGGTAGCGCGATACGACGACCTGATTCGGGGCGCCAGAAGGAACGACGAGGTCCTCGGCATAGAACGGCCCGAAGAAGGGATCGGCCCCAAGTGCAATCGTGAGGTCAACCGTGCCGGACGCGAGCGTGATGCGCCGCACCTCTGCGGCGCCGTCCAGCCCGACGTAGAGGTACTGGCCGTCATCCGAGACGGCGAGCGGGCCGGGCTCACTGCCGGCGCCGATCTGATCGACCACGGCAGCACTGAAAGGATCGATGACCACCACGCTATTCGGATACGTGGGATCCGTGCCGATGACGGAGGCATACAGCAGTCCGCCCACCGGATCGTAGGTCACGTCGGCCGCGCGGAGCGCGACGGTACGGTACGACGTGATGGCGGGATCCAACATCACGTCGAAGATGACAGCAGCCGACGCACCGCCCCCGGGCGCCGGGTTCCGAACCGCGACCTCACGTGGACCGACGGTCAGGATCTCGCCCGCGGTGATTGTGGTCGTGAGTTCGCCGAAAGACTGGAAGTTCGTGGTCCGGGCGATCCCGTTCCACAGAATCTCGCTGGTGTTCACGAACCCGCTACCCGAAACCGTCAGGACGAACTCACCGCTGCGCCACACCGCCGAGGTTGGACTGGTTCCGGAGACGGCGGGGACCGGGTTCTCCAGCGCGAAGGGCAGCGACGCCGTCACGCCCCCTCCAGGCTGAGGAGTGGTCACCGAGACCTCCGCGGTCCCAGCAGCGGTCAGCAGGGTCGTCGCGACCGTGGCCGTGAGGGTCGTCTGGCTCACGTACGTCGTCGGCAGGGCGGTACCGTTCCAGAGCACGTTCGAATTCTGCTGGAACCCGCGCGAAGGGCAGCGTCGCCGTCACGCCCCCGCCAGGCGGGGGGGTGCGCACCGACACCTCCGCCGTCCCGGGAGTGGTGAGCAAGCCCGCCGCAACCGTGGCCGCGAGGGTCGTTGCGCTCACGTACGTCGTCGGCTGCACGCTCTCGTTCCAGAGAACGCTCGAGTTCTCCTGGAACGCGCTTCCCGTGGCGGTGAGTACGAACTCGGCTCCGCCCACCACCCCCGACGTCGGCGCGATCGCCTGAAGGACCGGAACGGGCGCCGGTTCCCCGTTGGGATCCGATGGCCCGTCGCCGTTGCACCCAAGGGACGCCAAGGTCAGGAGTGCTGCCATAGAGATTGTCTTGGCCGGAATCGTCATGGTCATGCCCCCACCGTGAAGGGAAGGCGGCTCGTAGGCGAGCCGGGCACCGGACGTGCTGCAATGCACCAGCGGTGCGGTGAGCTGGCGTGCAGGGCACAGCACCCTCCGGGGCCTCGTGCAAGACCGTCGAGGGCCGCACGGTCGTGTCGTCGGGGGGCGTCCAGCAGAAAGGCATCGCTCCGGCGGCATGGCCGGCCGGCCAGACGGATGATCCGCGCCACAATAATGAGAAGGACCGGCTCCAAGAACAAGATGGCGAGATACGGCTCCTTGGCCTCGACCGGCGCCCGACTCGAGCACTCACCTGACGACGACGGCCGCCATCCGAGGTGGCGAGGAATCTCCCAGCGTTCAGGAGGTCAACGGCAAGTTCAATCCAGGCTGCCCGCGGTTCGCTGTCACCCGATACCGCGTGTCCCTCGCAAATCCTATCTGCCGCTGGACCTTCTCCTGCCCCAGTCCAGCGTGTGGTCGAAGGGCCTCGCCCTCCCGAGCCTACCTGCTCACTGGCCCCAGGTACTCATCCAGCCAGGCGAGCGTCTCCCGGATGTACTCGGTTCGAGGCGGAATGTGGTCCGTCTCGTACAGGATGAGTCGCTTGTCCGTGTCCGGGGTCGCGAAGAGATCCAGCATCGGCTGCGCCGAGGTTTCGGGCGGGAAGTACACATCGTACTTGCCGTTCAGGATGAGGGTCGGTGTCTTCACGCGCGTCACGTAGGTGAGGTCGGACGACTCTGGCCTGCCGCGTCCCACCAGCCCTCCAGCGACCAACACACTGGCGGCAAAGCGTTCGTCCACCGCCGGGACGATCGCGCCCAAGTTCCCACCCCAGCTCATCCCATAGTAGGCGATCCTGTCGCCGTCGATGTCTGATCGCGTCTCGAGGTAGTCCAGGCTGCGCCGTACGTCCTTCACCAGCTGAACCAGGTACTCGGTGTACGCGTAGGTGCCCCAACTCGCCGGATCTTGGAAGGCCAGAAAGTCCGGACCGCCGCGCTCGAAGGTCCCCTTGTACACGGGGTAGAGCACGGCTCGGCCGTTCCTGACGAGATAGGACAGGAACATGGTGAACTCGTAGTAGTCCTCGAGTCCCTCGCTCGACGGCATCATGGCGGATGCGCTGCCCGGGAAATAGACGACCGTCTGATACGGCGGCTGCGCGTTCGTCGGGAGAAAGAGGTGCGCCAAGATTCGCTCGCCGCCGTACGCGGCGTCGAATGCAACTCGCTCATGCACCCATTCACCCGCACGCTCTTCCTTGTGTTCCACCTCGGCACTCAATGGCGTCTCGTCGTACGCGAACTGTTCCCGGTACACCGTGTACACGGCGTCCGGCACCGGGGTGACGGTGCGGGCGTCGAAGAGCTGCGGTGGCGTTCGTGGCGCAAACGCCGCCTCGGGTACACTCTCTCTGCTCGGATAGAACGCGAGCCGGAACCCGTTCCTCAGCGAGCGGTCCATGGGCGGTACCTGCCGCGCATAGCCGAACTCGTACGTGTTGTCCTCCCACGATCCCCCGCGCACGATCCGACCCCGCAAGGTCTCGTTGAAACACCACTCCCTCACGTTCCCGGGCATATCGTACGCCCCGTAGGCCGTGATCCCCGGAAGGCTCCCGACCGGAACGGGCCCGGACCCGCTGAAATTGGTGAAAGGCGCGAGCAGACCGAAGCCGCCCAGTTGCGGCCACTGCACCATCGGCGTGTACGCGCCGCGGGCAACGTTCCAGTGCTCGGCGGTCGGCAGCTCCCTGCCCGCGTACTCGGCATAGGCGGCAGCCTCGTACCAACTGACGCCGGAGACCGGATAGTCCCTTTCCCCCTCGGGGTAGGCACCGCCGAGCCACGTCGCCGGCCCCGGCAATCCGGACTGATCGACGAATCGCCGCATCGCCTCGTCGCGGGCGAGCACCCGCCCCTCCTCTTCAAAGGGGTGCTTCCAGAAATCGGGATTGCGGTACCCGCCGGCGTCCACGAAGTCCTTGTACTCGTGGTTCGTCACCTCGTACCGCCCGATGAAGAAGTCCCCGAGAGGGCCGACCGGCGTCTCGGTCGCCGGCACGCGCACCATCCCCGGCGGGGCGCTTCCCTCGGCGTCCAACGTGCGTACGAAATCGTAGGGGGCCAGCAGGTCGTCGGTCCCGCCGACGTTCCACGTGGACGCGGCCGCCAGGACCGTGTCGAATCCGGGCTTTTCGACCTTCCACCGGAAGATTCCGATGGGCACACGCATCTCCTCCAGGGGCGTGACACCAAGGAGCGTCCATTCGTCTTCTGGATGCTCGTACTCCTTGAAGTACACGCTGGCGCCCGACGGTTCTGTGCGCACATCGATCGTTCGTGCAACCTGACGGAACAGCTCCGCCAACGCCGGATCGTCTCCCAAGACCGCTTCGGCCTGGACGGCGAGATGATATGGCTCGGTCAGGTTCCGCCACACGTCGTTCGCCTGGATGAGCCGCTCGATCTCGGGCAGCGCCTCCTCCGTGGCCCACCGCACGTCGGCCCGATGCTGCGCGTAGCGCACGCCGCCGAACGCCAGCGTGAGCACCGCCACGGCTGCGGGGACGAGCACGGCCGGCCGACGCCAGCGCCGTGCGGTGCGCGCCCGCTCCGGCTCGGGCGCGGCCGTGACGGCGGGAGGTTCCACCGCGGCCGGCTGCGGCGCCGACGGGACCGGGGTCGTGATCGTGAGCGCCTGGGTGAAGTGGCGGGCGGTCGGGTGACGGTCCACCGGCATCTTGGCCAGCGCCTTCGCGAGCGCGAGCTCGATGTCCGGCGGCACCGTCTCCCTGACCACCGAAACCCTGGGAATCGGCTCGGACAGCTTCTTGGCGATCACCGCCTGCGGGGTATTCCCGAGGTAGGGTGCCTCACCCCCTAGCATCTCGTAAAGCACGCAGCCGAGGGAGTAGATGTCACTGCGCCCGTCGATGTTGGGATTCCCGGCTCCTTGCTCCGGGCTCATGTACGCCGGCGTGCCAATGGCGAGTCCGGTCTCGGTCAACACGTCGGACCCCGCGGCACTCACCGCCCTGGCGATGCCAAAGTCCGCCACCAGTGCGTGACCGTCCTGCAGCAGGATGTTCTCGGGCTTGATGTCCCGATGGATGATGCCTTGCTCGTGCGCGTAGGCGAGGGCCTCGGCTGATTCCCGGGTGATCTGCAGCGCGTCCTCGATCGGCAGCTGTCCTTCCCTGCTCAGCCGGTAGCGCAGCGATTCTCCGTCGAGGTACGGCATCGTGTAATACAGGAGCCCGTCGGCGTCCCCGCAGTCATGCAGTGGCAGGATGTTGGGGTGGGTGAGGCGGGCCGCGATCTCGATCTCGCGCAGGAACCGCTCCGTACCCAGGGAGGCGGCGAGCTCGGGCCGGAGGACCTTGAGTGCCACTGGCCGGCCGATCTTCTGGTCGGTCGCAAGGTACACGATGGCCATGCCGCCGCGGCCGAGCTCGCGCTCGATGGTGTAGCGATCGACCAGCGCAACGGCAAGCTGCGCCATCTGAGTCTCGATCGTGGCACCCGCGGCACCCGACGGCGACGATCCTCCTGCTTCCACGGGGGTCGCCACGCCGCAGTTGATGCAGAAGCGAGCGTCCGGCGGCAGCGGAGTGTCACAGGCGGTGCACGTGCTCGGATCGGCACTCATTACGACCTCGAAGATCGGATTGCGGCAGAATGTGAATAGACAGGGGGAGACGCAAGGAAAATACCGACTCACTATCTCCCGAACCTCAGGCGGCCACGTCAGGACTCCGTAGATCTCGGAGACCGTGCCCGAGCGAACTAAAGTGTTGCTGTGTAAGGACTTACAAAACAGCGCCTTCAGCGCGGCGCTGGCCGAGCTTGGCTCGGTCAAACCGGGGATCTGCAGAGCTCGTCATATGAGAAAGACTTGCGATACTCCCAAGTGAGGGCCGGAGCGCCGCAAGACGAATGGACTCGAGACTTCCTGTGGTAGGGCGGAGGCCAAAGGAATGGCCCCGTCGTCGGCGATCGCGCTCGTCCGTTACGGCACGGGGGTGTGCAGCGCGTCCTCGACGGCCACGGCCAGTTCATGGTTAAAGCGCTCGGGCACTTCCATCATCAGGAAATGCGAGACGCCCGGAACGACGCTGACCCCGAACGAGGGAAGGTGCCGCGCCCGCGCGCTGATGAAGTCGAGCCGTGCACTCGCCTCTGATTGAATGATGCGAAGCGGAATGTACAACGAATCGATTGCCGCACCGAAGCGTGCGGTACCCCACGTCCACAAGGACTGGATCGCGGGAATCGCCACCTCCGGGGGAGCGGCAGACATGTCGGCCACGACGCCAGCCACCAACGCCGAGTCCGTCGTCGGGAGGAACAACCCGGTGCGCACGACCTCTGCCGTGAAACCTGAGAAGTCGCGCTGCATCGCCTCCAGCCAGGGCGCTGTCGCGTCCGCGGTGAACTGGGGCATCTCGTCCATGAAAGTGTCGACACCGACGACGGCAACCACCCGATCCGGCATCAGGAGCGCAGCCTCGACGACCACGGGCCCGCCAAGCGAGTGGCCAACGAGCACCGCGGAATCGAGCTCGAGACGCTCGACTACCGCTCGAACGTCTGCCGCGAAGCTCGCGATGGTCCACGCAGCGCGGCCGTGCCCCGAGGCGCCGTGACCGCCAAGATCGATGGCGACCACACGATGTGTTGGCGCGAAGTGCTCCATCTGAGCTTGCCAGTAGCTCCGGTCACACGACCAGCCGTGGATGAACACGAGTGCCGGCTCGCCCGAGCCCCGCACGTCCGCGCTGACCGGAAGCCCGTCGGCTGAGGGGGTGACCACGACGCCGTCGAGGTCGTCGCTGGGCGAGGCGCATGCGGGCGCCAATCCAGTGGCGGCCACGATCAGGAGCGCGAGCATGAGATTCCGCACGGGCGGTCGTCCTCCGTGAGATGCGAGCACGCGGCTACTCAAGGAGCAGGCCCAAGCTACTGCTCCGCATTCGGCAGGCAAGAGTGAAGCCTCGAGACCACTGCCCCGCTGAGTTGAATGTCTCACGTGCTTCGGTGCCGCGTAGACGTTATGTTGTATACATACGCCTGCATTCGGAGTCCACCATGATCAGGTCTCCGCAGTCTCCACACCGCCTCGCGCTGTCACTCGCGCTCCCCACCGCCCTGTTCCTCGCCTCCATCGCGGCATGTGCGCGTCAGGACACCGTGAGTCAGACTGAACCCGAAGCTGCACCACTCGGCGACTCTCTCAAGGCGTCCGATCTCACGGCGAGTGAGGTCAAGAAGCGGCCCCATGAGTCCATCGCAACAGTCCTTCAGGCCCGCACGACCGGTGCGACAGTCAACGTGGGTCCCGACGGGTCGATCTCCGTCCGGATCCGAGGCGCAGCGTCGTTCTACGGCAATTCCGAGCCGCTCTACGTGGTCGACGGAACGCCCGTGACGCCGGGTCCGCGAGGAGCCCTGACCGGCATCAACCCGTACGACATCGAGTCGATCGAGGTGCTGAAGCCCCCCGACACGACCATCTACGGGGTGCGGGGCGCCAACGGCGTCGTGCTGATCAAGACGAAGCGGCCGCCTCGCTGAGCACTGGGCGGCACGCGTCCTTTAGTGGTCACTCGGGTCGGCGTCTGGGACAGATCGGACCGCGCCGCACGCCGATTGAGCGCTGAGGTCCACCATGCGCACACTCGCGATGCTGACCACTGTCGTCGCGATGCCGGCCCTGTTCTCCATCCCTGGCTGTTCCTGCTCTCCCGACGGTGACCGGACCCCGTCTAGTGCCACCGCTGCTGTCGACCCACGGCTCGCGCAAGTCCGGGAGCTCGTAGTCGAAGAGGTCGCCTCGGGAGCAACGCCATCGCTGTCCCTTGCAGTTGCGCTCGACGGAGAGGTGTTGTGGGAAGAGGCCTTCGGGCTGGCGGACAAAGCAAACGGCACACCGGCGACGCCACACACCATGTACCACCTCGGCTCCATCGCCAAGCCGATGACGGCGACGGCCGTGATGCAGTTGGCGGAAGCAGGCCTGGTCGATCTCGACGCACCGATCGAGCGGTACCTGGGAGGTCTCACCCTCCACTACCGCGTTGCATCGCCGGAAGACGTGACGGTCCGTCGGGTCCTCCAGCATCGAGCAGGCCTTCCCCCGCACAATCAGCTCTTCTTCCTGGACGAGGAACCGGAGGGCAGGCCGTTACACGAGACGGTGCGACGCTACGGCCAGATCCTGTTCGATCCCGGGCAGTCGTTCATCTACTCCAACCTCGGCTACCAGCTCCTCGCTCGTGCCGTCGAGCAGGTCTCAGGAATCCCGTTCCCTCGTTACATGCGCGAGCGCGTGTTCGCGCCACTCGGCATGTCAGACACCGAGGTCTACACCCGGGATGCACTTCCGAGCCGTGCGGCACTGTCATACTTCGGGATCAATGGCGAGCAGGTCCCGCAGAACACGTCGGCATACTTCGGAAACGGAGACGTGTACTGCAGTGCCCACGACCTCTTGCGATTCGCGTTGTTTCATCTCGAGAACCGCCTGCCGGATCAACGTGGCGTGCTGACTGACAGTACTATCGAATCCATGCAGCGGCAGGAACCGCCAGACAATACCCAATACGGCCTTGGCTGGTGGTTTGACGTGGACGAGCTGGGACTCCGCCTGGTCTATCATGGTGGTCAGACGACCGGAGTCAGCACCCTGCTAGTGATGACGCCATCCCACAACCTCGCCTACGTGATCCTCGCCAATACGGACTACGACGCAGAGAGACTTCTTCGAATTCACCGCGCAATTCGTGCCGCGCTCATTTCCGGATACGGGGACGCTCACCTAGCTGGATCGGACTCGGCGAGAATCGAGGCTGACGCACCGGCGCCAGACGAGCCCCCTGCTCCACAGCTATCGGAGGGGATGGTCGGGGAGTGGCAGGGCCAGATCGTGGCGTACGACCGGGAGATCGAGTTGACGCTCGTGTTGGACAGTGAAGGGGGTGCGATAGCAAAGCTCGCGGGCCAAGGAGAGCAACCCATCGATCTCTCTTACGCCAGCGACAGCTTTCTCCTGGGCACGTTTGTAGGCAGCATTCCGACGCCCGATATCGCGCTGTACAACCACTCGGTGCGCTTGGCCTTGGTGCGAACAGGGACGACACTCTCCGGCCAGGCCACGGCTGTGGGCTGGAGAGAGGACCGACAGACGGAGTGCGAACTCTCGTCGTGGATCGAGCTGAGTCGGCAGTAGACGCGGGTGGGGGACCGACGCTGTGTCGCACCGTGGTCCAACTGGTCGTCGTGGGCTGTGAGCCCGTCGAGCCGCCCGCCTCGACGTCGAGGGGTGAGCCCGTGGGACCGGCCCCGATCCCAGTTCCAAACAGCCCTCTCACCCTGTCGGACTCGGAGCCCGTTCTCATCATTCTGGGGAGGGTCGTGACTCTAAACCGAAAACTGGCTCGGGCGGAAGAGCTGCTGGCGAGCGAGCAAGCGCATTTCGACCTGTTCCCTACTGACTCGTCCGAACAGAGACTCCGCACAGCAGAAGAACTGATCCGGGGACTCCGATTCAGCAGAGACAGTGTTCCGGCGGTCTGTGAGTACTGGTACACACCGGTACTACCACGCGGTGACGCCGATCCCAGCCGGTCACTGTGACGCGCTGTCGAAGACCGTCTCGGGAGCACCGTCGCGGCTTCCTCCGCCAACCACGAGGTCCGCGATGTCGCTGAGATGGTTCACACTCTCATTGGCTCCACTGGTCGCGTGCGCGCCGGCCCCCGAGGCGGACTCCCCTCATTCGGTGTACGATGTTGCAGACAGCTTGGGCTACCCGGCCGACACGATGCGGATCGCCACGTACTACGCCGAGCTGCGGAGCATCGCACAGACGAACGAACTGCTGGCGCAGGCGAAAGAGAGCCTGTCAGCCGCCGAAGCGCGGGTTGCCGGCGGTGACACGATCGACGCGCTGACGTGGCTGGTGGACACGTTGACCGTCCTTCGGGACTCGGCGCAGCACGCACCCGATCCAGAGATGGTGCGGCTCGGTCAGGCAACCGACTCGCTCTTGCATGCTGGCGAGTACTAGCCCTTAGGCGAGGTACCAATCAGCGCGATCGATTCGGCGCACCGGTGCCGTCTCAGGAGACTCGGTCCGAAACGAGCCCCCCGGCTCGATCCCCGATGCGTGATCGGGGTCTGCTGCGCTGATTGCGCGAGTGGTGGGTCCGCGAGCGGCCGTGCCTGCAACATCCGCGACTCGCTGCCCGATGCCCGATGGCGTTCGCCCTTATCACCTTCGATGGGCAGGGCGCGTCGCCCCCCCACGCGTGGTGCCCTGAGCGCATGGGGCGTAGGTTCCGGGAGCCCGTCAAACGTGGTGGTGCTCAGTGGTAGGCTTGGCGTTCGCGATCGCTCTTGGCATTCTGGCAGCCGTTGCCGTGCTTGCCTGGTGGCCCGAGATCGTCGAGGCGCTCGGCGGTTGTCTCGTGGTGATCCT
>JBDHDN010000135.1:0-8875 GCA_039591485.1 Gemmatimonadota bacterium | reverse complement strand
GTCGCCCCCACCGGGACTTGGTGTTGTCGGTGATGAAGCCCATCACGGGGTCGGTCACCGCATCCAGGATGCGGGGCGCGAAGAACAGGATACCCCAGAGCAGCGGTGGGAAGCCCAGGCCCTGCACGAGGACGACCATGAACACGCCCAGGGCGGCGGGGAACATCTGGTTCCCCAGCATGCCAATCCCGTAGGCCACCTTCTGCCCGAACGGCACGCGATCCTCAGCCGCCGTCGTTGCCCGCCACACTGCGCTCATGACCACCTCGTCGACAAGTGAACGGCCGTGCCGCGGCCGGGGCTAGGGAAGGTCTGCACGAGTCTCAGGCAGGTCGCTCCGGCCGCTGCAGTGAGCGTCTTGGGTGAGATGGTAGCCCGGGTACCGCCTCACTGACGCGACCTCCGCGACCAGCCGTTCGACGTGTGCAGATGTTCCCTAGCCGTCCAGGCCGGGCGCGAGGGACACCTCGATGCGGACGATCTTCCCTGACCGACGGAACACCTCGGCACTTGCGTCGGCATCCAGGACCAGACCATCCAGCGACCGGTCCGTCCCGTCCGCGAAGTGCAGCATGAGGTGCGGCTCGTCGGAGCGTCGGTAGACGATCGGTACCTGGCAGTACGTGAAGGCGAGCGTGTCGGCGGCGAGCTCCATGGATTGCCGTCGTCCCGCGACGTCGTAGTACTCGAAGGTCTGCGGTTCGCGCAGGAACTCGCTCCGCCTGAGGAGCACGGGATCGAACCGCACCGTGCCGTCGCGGACCGACACGCCGAGCTCGCCGAGCCGGGTGATGATCTCTTCTTTGACCTGCCCGGTCATGCCCGGCTGCTTGGCACCGGCGTATCCAGGGGTGTGGGAGTACGGATCCGTTGGAAAGGCGCCGTACACGTCGGGCGCCTTGTTGAAGCCGATCCCGGCGCGCATGTCGTAGTACCAGGCCGCGAGATCGTCGAACGCCGGGTCGTCACTGGCGGCGGCCGTGAGGCACGACTCCTGGGCTGCGAGCAGCAGCTTGCTCACCATGTGCCAGTAGATGCACCCGATGCCCTCGTAGCCGTAGAAGGTGCCGGAGCGACCGGTGAACCGCTTGTGCTCGAAGACGGATTCGAAGAGCTCGCTGGTCAGCGCGCCGTCCTGCGCCACCAGTTCACCGTACCCGGTCGCTGCGAGGCGTTCGAGTGCTGCATGGACGTCGCGGATGTTCCGGAACAGGCCGTTGAAGTGGACCGCCCCGTCGACGTCCTGCTCGACCAGGTCGGTGTTGCCATCGGCTATGAGTTGCCGCAGCAAGTCCGACCGATCCGCCTGCACCGCCGGGATCGTGTTCTTCTCGAAGAAGCTCGGCAGCACCCGCTCCGGGTAGAGCAGGTAGCTGTGCTGATCGGCGCGGTACATGTCGCTGTGTCGGAGCGCCCGCGCCACGGACAGCGCCTCCGCCGGGCTCAAGGCACCCGAGCTCAACACCGCCACCTGGCCTTCGAGCATGGGATGCAGTCGCTCGACGGCCACGCGGTCGGGCCGAAGCTCGAGGACGTTGTAGGCGTGATAGAGATCGTCGTCTCGCCGGTTCAGCCGGATGGTCTGATCGAAGAAGGCGAGCGTCAGGTCCAGGAACGTGAGGAGCTCGTCCACGGATACCGGCGTGTGCTGCCCGCGCAGCCCCTGCTCGTACAGTCCGGTCCGGTAGTGCTCCGCCGCGCGGCCGAGACCGTCGAGGAGTGTCTTGCGGTCCGCGTCGCCGATGTCGGTGTCGTCGAGCAGGGTGCGGTGGTCGGTCAGCACACGGTGCGTCTCCTGCAGCCAGCGTGCGACCTCCTCGTTCAGGTCCGTCGTCTCCAAGTCGACGCTGTCCAGCAGCGCACGGCAGAACGACACGTACCGCCGCGCATAGTAGAGCGTCACCATCGAGACGCCGTACCCGGCCAGCGCGTTGTTGGCGTCGTTCCACTCCGGGCGCTGGGTGTTCATCCAGAATCCGCCGCCGGGCACGAAGTTCGCGACCTTCGCCAACAGCGGAACCAGGAGTTTCTCCGCCAGATTGGCGTGGCACGTGTCCCCGGAGGACCCCGTGAGGTAGCGGCCATCGAACCCGATCGCGTCCACCCGCGCTGCGATGCGTTCGGCACGCGCGATGTTGTAGGTGATCGACGCGCGCGGATCCGCGAGGATCTCGTCATACGGCTTGATGTCGTAGGGGACGTCGGCGTACACGAACCGTTGCTCCCCCAGCATCCGTTCGAGCCTGCCCGGGTGATGCCGGCGGGACCATTCGAGGAACTTGAGCAGGTAGATGAGCTGGTGATCGCCCCAGTAACCGAAGTGCGCCCACGGGTCGTCCGGGTCCGGCGCCTCCCAGTCGTACCCCTCCTTCGTGACGCGATACGGGTTGTAGCCGTCGGCCGTGGTGGTGTTCACGAACCGCGAGATCACGCTCTCCAGAAACTCGGGGAACGAGAGACAGAGCGCCTCCCAGTTCTGGAAGATGTCGCGCCAGTTCCCCTGGTAGTCCAACACCTTCGACCCGTCGCGGTTCTTCACGTTGATCGCGAACTGATTCCAGGGCCGGCTGGGATCGCCGTGCCGCCGACTGAAGGAGATCGGCAGGTACTCGAACACGAGCCGCAGCAACGCCGGGTCGTCGCGCGAGCGGGTCTCGTCCAGCAGTCGGCTCAACGCGATCTCGTCGCTCAACCCGTCAAGGAACTCCTCGTGTCGCGCCCAGGTCGTCCGGTTGAACGCCCGGACGAAGTCCTTCAGGTCGGCCACGGGAATGGCATACGCGGACTCGAACACCCCGCCCCGCATCACGTTGAAGAGCACGTTGGCGAAGTGGTGACTCGACCCGAGCGTGTCGCCGGTCTGCTGCAGCCCGTCCGCCCGCCCGACGATGGCGGCCAACCGGTCGGTACCGCCGTCGATATCGTCCTGCACCAGGCGCATGACGTCGGTGGCCGTGGCGAGAGTCCGCTTCAGGGATGCGAGCTCCGGATGCCCGTACTCGACATCCGCGACGATGAGCCAGTCCTCCCGCGCGCCGGGAGCCAGGTCGAACGCTTCATGGATGAAGTACGATCCCCGGCGCCCGCACATGCGGATCTCGCGCTCCACGTCGCCACCCGAACGGAACGTGTCGAGCTGCAGCGATGAGAGGAGCCGCACCGTCTCCGCCGGACGGGTCGACCAGCACACCGTCGCTCGCAGGGCCTCGGCAGGCTCGGGGCTGTCGCCGGGGATGGAGCTGAAGGCAAACGTCGCGATGCCGGTGTCGGTCTCCAGCTCGTTCTGCTTGTACGCGTCTCCGAGGCAGCTGTACTTGCTCTGGAAGAACTCCACCACGCCCCACGGGAGGATGTTCTCGATCCCGTCCAGCAGCTCCACCGAGCGCGTCGTACTCCCCGTGTTCCGGAGCTCGGCGCGCTTCACGAACCCGAACCGGTCCGACGAGGTCCACGTGTAGCGGAACACCAGCTCGAGGTCGTGGTGCACTTCCTCGAACATGAGCGCGTTGCCGTACACGTTCTTGTAGAGGTTCCGTGAGATGCGATAGAGCGCGCCGCACTGCCGGTTGAAGGGCTCCCACAGCTGCCGAGTGCCGTCGCCTGCGACCCGCACGACCGTCCTGGATCCGGTGTGATCGGCGTTGTCGTGAATCTTGTCTTCCGTGTAGTAGGGGAAGAGGGCGTTGTCGGCGTTCCGCCGCCCAGCCGTCAGCCCGCCGTTGCTCGAGATGAACAGCCAGTGATTCGAGCTGCTCACGACGCTCATGAAGAACGGGGGCATGCGGTCGTAGTTGGCGATGCGGTAGTACCGCCCCGCGCCGATCGACACGTAGTCGCCGTGGACGTCTCCCGCGGGCGCGTGGATGCGCGCGGGGCCGATGTGTACGGGGGATCCGGTCATGAGCCCATGACTCTCGTGGGGTGCAGGGAACGGGATCGTGTGCCGGACCGGGTCACGCGCCCTCCCCCGCTGCCGCTGTCGCCTCCAGTTCGCGCCGCGCGTCCAGCTCGCGCTTCATGGTGTCGCAGGTGGCCGCGTCGATCGTGTAGAAGATCAGGACGAACGCACAGGAGATGTACAGCAGGCCCGGGAACACCGAGATCAGGAGCTTGATGCCGGTGAGGGCGAGCGCGGTCTGCTCGGCGGCCTGTTCCACGTAGCCGAAGGCGGCGAGCAGCCAGCCCGCCAACGCACCGCCAATGCCCCAGCCACCCTTCTGGGCGAAGGTGGCGGCGGAGAAGAACAGGCCCGTGGCCCGGCGCCCCGTGGTCCATTCCCCGTAATCCGCCGCATCGGCGATCATCGTCCACAGCAGGGGCACTGCCGGCGCGTAGGCCATCTTGCCCAGCACGTTCAGCGTGTAGAGCGCGCCGACACTCTCGGCGCCCGGCAGGTAGAGCAGGGAAAAGAACGTGCCCGAGAGGATCGAGCTGCCGATGAAGACGTTCCGCTTCCCGAACAGCTGGGCCAGCGGCTTGGAGAGCGGCAACGCGACGATCAGGGCCACGCTCCCCACCACGTTGAACAGCTGCACGCTCTCCTCGCGGCCGACGTAGTACTTGAAGTAGAAGGCCATGGAGAGGTTTTGCAGCGCGAACATGATGAACGAGATGATCCCGACGGTGGCGAGGATGAGCCACGGCCGGTTACGCAGCAGGATCCTGAAGTCCTGTTTGAGGGAGTCCTGCTGCGCCTTCGGCGGCTGGATGCGTTCCCTGGTCGTCCGGAACGTGACGAGGAAGAGCACGAAGCTGATCACCGCGAAGAGCACGACGGTGAGCTGGTAGCCCCGTGCGGTGTCACCCTGACCGAAGCGGTTGGCCAGCGTCAGCGCGAGGCCGGAGACGATCAACTGGCCGATGAACGCGCAGATGAACCGGTAGGTGTTGAGACTCGTGCGCTCGTACGAGTCCGACGTCATCACCGCGCCCAGGGACGAGTACGGCAGGTTGATCGCGGTGTAGGCGGTCATCAGGAGCAGGTAGGTGACGGCCGCGTAGATCACCTTGCCGGTCTGCCCCAGATCGGGGGTCGAGAACGCCAGGACCGCGAGCACGCCGTAGGGCAGGGCGATCCAGAGGATGTACGGACGGAACTTCCCCCACCTGGTCCGGGTGCGATCGGAGATCACCCCCATCAGCGGGTCGCTGGCCATGTCCCAGAACCGCGCGATGAGCATGATGGTGCCGGCAGCCGCGGCCGAGATCCCGAAGGTGTCGGTGTAGAAGATCAGGATCCAGAACCCGACCATGTCCCACACGAAGTGCGAGGCGGTGTCTCCCAGGCCGTAGCCGAGTTTCTCCTTGACCGAGAGACGGGCGCTGGCTGTCGTCATGGTGGTTCCCTCGAGATCGTCGGTGCGCATGCCGAGTGGCGAACGGCCCTGGCCGGGCTGGAGCCAACCCAATCTACCAGCCGGTCACCGCTGCTCGCATCGTCCGACGGCTCATCACACGGCCAACGCCGAGCGGCGGTACGTTGGTGCGAGACGGCTCCCCGGCAGCTGGTAGCGTCCAACCCGCGTACGGGTTCCGGCGCCATCGTGGGCGTCTGTGGGGCGTGCTCGGGTCACGTTCGGCGCTGGGAGCGGGATATCGGGGCAGGTCCCGACCCATCCGATTGCACCGCCACACGGTTGACGGCGATCGTTCTCTCGTCGAGCCGCAGAGTGCCAACGGGACCGGTGAAGTCGGTCCGGACTCGCGGGCAAGGCACGCGGCGCGCACACTGCCCGTCGTCCGACGAGACCGTCACCCGACCCTCATCGGACGGCGGGCAGCTTTCAACGCTCGGTGATGCCCCGGTGCGGGCAGCCGGCTACGGCAGGCTCACACCTACGACCAGCGCGATGGTGCGGTTCTTTGCCTTGAGGGTGTCCTTGTCCAGCTTGGCGAAGTTCTTGGTGCCCATCGTCCCGACCAGGTCGATCGTGAGGAACAGCACTTTGGCGCCGATCCCGCCCTTGAAGCCGAAGTCGAAGAACTCGACGTCGTCCGAGCATGACTCGCCGGAGGTGTCCGGATTGATCGGATTGGACGGGAGCGCCCCGTCGACCGAGCACGACACGCGGAAGCTCACCTGCGGACCCGCGTACGCGCGCACGATCTGGAAATCCACTTTGAGCATGACGGGCACGTCGATGTACGCCGGCTTGACGGTCACCTTGGCGTCGCCGGATCCGGCAGAGAACCCCTTGTGTGTATACAGCGCTTCGGTGCGGAACCCGATGATGCCGGACTGGCGGCCGAAGACCACGCCGGCGGTGAACCCGTTGCGGGTTCCCGTGTCCACGTCCTGGTCGTTTTGGGTGATGTCGGCACTGGCGTTGACCCACCCGGCCATGATCCCCTGACCGACAGCCGGAGCGGCATGCAGGGTGAGGACGGCGGCGATGGCAAGACTGGTTGCCCATTTCATGGTGTTCCTCCGGGTTTGTGTCGGCCTGCATGCTCACGGTCTCCCGCCGGGCGTCCGGCGTCACACCGTGAAGCTCTCGATAACCGGGGTCAGGATGCACTGGTAGGCCGGTACGTATTCGTACATCAGCATCCGACCGAGCTTCAGCCCACGCAATTCCTCCGCAATCGGATGGTCCCCCAACTCCAGCCGTATGTCGGAGGCTCTCCGTGACGCACCCATCCGCCGTTCGCTCAGAATCAGCTCCGACCGCAGCAATCTGCCGTTTCGCGCGGTGAATACCTGCCAGCGTGACCTGGGGGAGTCCCGCAGGTCGACCTTCCGCCCGGACAGCGTCAGGATCGGTCGGTCGGACTCCACGAGGCGGCAGGTCACCCACTCCGTGTTGTGTTCGAACTCGATGCGTGCGAGGAACTTCGGGTAACCCGCAAACTCGACCCCGGCCGCACGTGCGACCTCCGTCGTCACCGGCAAGCGATGGATGTACAGATGCAGATCCTCCGATCGGCGACCGAGGAAGACGGCGAACGGGAGGACGGTGCTGTCCAGAGTGAACGGGATGCCGATCGAGACTTCGTTGTACGGCCCGAGGTCGCTGTCCTTGAACTCCATGGTGGAGACCGAGAGCACGCCGTGCCACGGCGTGAGGCGAACGGGGTGCATCCGCGAGGATGGGAGCAGCGCCTGTACTCGCCGCAGCGAGGCGGCAACGAGCACTCCCATCGACGTGGCCGCGCGATAGAAGATGGGGACCCTGATGGTGCGCTCTCCCCAGGGGACCTCGGGGTGCTCGATTCCGCTGAAGAAGTCGCTCGCTTGCACGGTGACCACCCCTCTCCCGGAGACTGTACCGCGTACAGCCGGTGAAACCGTGACGGCGTCAGCTCCCGAGAATATGTGGTGCGGGGGGGGCCAGGGCCACCGAGAGTGACCGGCAGTCGCCGTGAGCGGACCGACACCGCGGCTCGCCCGCACCGACGCTTGTGACTGGAGTGGCAGTCTGAAGGCGGCTGGCGCCCAGTGAACGGCGCGTGTTCGCGCCCGAGACTCGCGGCTCCCGGACGGTGGGACCGATGCGGCACCGACCTTGCAACGGGAGTTCTTGGGCGGGGGCCGCACACGCTGGATGCGGAACACGTCGGGCGTGAGCGGGGTGCGACACGGTAGGGGCGGAACTCGACCGTTTGCGTTGTGAGGGACGCATGCTCGCTCCGACGGTACATCGCCAACTCCAGCGCTCCCACATGCTGGAACTGATCGCCGCCATCGGGCGTAACGACCGGACTGCGGCAGGTGAGGCGGCCGCCGCGCTCGAGCGCGGTGAGGTCGACATGGTCCTGGACACGCCGGCCGCGGTGGATGCCGTGCGCGGGCACGGAGGTGCGCCCGCGCCCGTTTCGCTCGCGCTGCTGTGGTACGTACCGGTGCGCGCGGAGCTACTCGCGCGACACGAATCGAACGTGCGGGTGGCCGATTTCACCGCCACCGTTCCGCTCGTCTTCGTCCGGCGGCGCCGTGGCTCCGTGCCCGCGGCGGGAGAGCATGTCTCGGAGTTTCTCAAAGCCGTCGAGGCGCTGCCCCGTGGGACGACGGGGCGCGCGGAGGCGGCCGCCCGATGCGGGGCGCGTGCACTCTGGTGGGCTGGGTGCTTCCCCGGTCACCTGGAGGATCGCTACGGCCGGGGTGCCCGGCGGGCCTTCCTGCACATGGCTGCGACCCTGATGCTGGAAGCGGCGCGGATCATGAGCGGCCGAGCGCCCGATCTGGCGGAGCTGTACGTCATGGTAGCCGGGCGGGTCGATCTGTTGGGCGAGGTGCTGTACGCGGTGGCCGTCGACTACCTCGGTCCCGACGCGCATACGACGCGCGGTCGGATCGATCGGTACCTCGCGAGGCTCGAGCCGAAGCAGGCCGCCTGACACCCGCAGCACCGCGCGGTCATCCGTCCGACCACCCGGCCACGCGATCGCCGCTCACTCCAACGGCACCGCCGCGCACCCGCGTTCCGCGAGCACCTGTCTGAGTGGCGCGTAGTTCCACATCGTCGCGAAGTCTACCGGTGCCGTGTTCTCGTACAGCGCCGAGTACGGTACGGTCGCGGTACCGGCGGAACTCGGCGCGGGCGCCGGACCGGTCGCCGCTCGCGAGCAGCAACTCGACCACGCGCGCCGCTGCCAGCTCGTCGTACGGCAGGAGCTCCGCGGCACGGCGGGTCCAGTGCAGCGCACCGCCCAACTCTCCTGCCGCCGAGTCCCGCTCGGCGAGGGCGGTCGCCGCTTCGGCGGCTCGGTTTCTGAGCCGGGTGCGCTGTTCATCGATCCAGCGCTCGAACTCCGGCGCATCCGGTAGCTAGAGGCCCTCGAGCAGGTCGCCGCGGTACAGCGACAACGCCTCCTCGAGGTCGCCTGCCGCGAGCGCCTCCTCGAAGCGCGTCGCGTCGCACCAGATCCCGATCGG